>JAZKAZ010000115.1:0-9707 GCA_040388845.1 Chlamydiota bacterium
ATTTAGGCACCGGCAACTACACGCAATACTACACCAGTCCTTTCACAGATGTACTCGGCATCTCAGGGACCATTACAGTAGTGGATGCGCCTGCTGCCCTTCCGGAAGTGTTTGTCACTCTCGGTAGTTTGGAGGGAACCATTCTCCCAGAGCCCTTTGACGATAGCAATCTCTACAATGTCCATTGCGTAGGAGTGGGCGCCAATACCACAGCAACACTCAATGGGATGCCCTTTACGTCAGGGACAACTTATAACAACCTGGTCGGATCGATGATTACCCTCTCCTTAACATTTACGGCAGGAGACTATGCGGCAGCAAGCCCCTGGGATATGCGCGTGGCCCCTTCGATCCCGATGGCAAGCCCGATCACGCCTGCAGGAACGATTCTAATGAGTTTGGATCACTCGACCCTACCACCCACGCTCAACATCACATTGGGAGGCGCTCCCTAGGGATTGAGTTAAGGATTATCAATAGCAAACAATCTTATAATCTAAATGTCGGTTAAAAATTTACCGCAGAGGCTAGAGAGAACGCAGAGGTCGCAGAGAGGATCCGTCTCAAAATCAGAGCCAAAACTTATTTTTTTCCTCTGCGATCTCTGCGTTCTCTCTAGTCTCTGCGGTAAATTTTTAACTGAATTCCCCTATGCATCACTCGAACTTGGCCATACGAAACCACTTGGTCGCAATCCATTTTTCCCCGCATATGACGGGGGCGCCCCCGTGCAGGGCAGCGGGATCTGTTTCCCCCGAAGGAGTGCAATTGTAAAAAAAAAGGGCCTTTCCTTTTTTGGGAACCACGGAGATCTTCGCTACAGGAAAAATAGTTTCCCCGCCTTCAGAGGGTGTGTTGAGATACATAATCACCGTCGCAATTCTCTGTCCTCCCCGTTTTAGATGAAGGGCGCCTCCCGGCGTCGCAGGATTGAAAAAATCATAGTGGGGCTGATATTCGGCTCCCTTTTCATAGAACAACATCTGGATCGACTCTCCATTTTCTCTCGGAAAATTCGTCAATTGGCTCAACCGCTTTTCAATGGATTGGACGATTTGATCTCGATGGACTTGGGTGAGAAAGGTTCCCCGGCTTGTCCTCCGTGGATCTACTTGTCCAGAACCTACGCTCGATTCATTGACCACAGTGGAGCGCTGGAGCGCGGGCCTCGCTAAATTAATGAGATAGTCACACTCCTGGAAAGAAAGAAAGTCGTGAATCACAACAATTCGGGGCGTTTCCGACAAGATCTCGGCATCCCAGTTAGCCTGGCAGTGGATAGAACTCAGCAAAAAGAAAAAAATGACGACCCTTTTCATAAACCCATTCTCCATTAAACAAAGAGGGCAGCACAGTGTACGCAAACAGCCTAAAATTAAAAATAATTTTCACATTTGTACATTTTTTAGCCCGACTGCCTCAGCCTATTTGTTTTCTGAGGCAGTCGGGCTAAAAAATGTACAAAGTCGAGCCTAAGAGATGCGGCCCTTTCTAAAAATAGGAAGGATCTATAGACTCCAAATATGCTGTGCGCGCTTTGGCTAAGGTGCTATACTATTGTCAAAAAAAATACGTAAATTAAATTTAAAACGTTCAAAAAAACTAAAGAATCACCCATACGCGGAAGGTACCGCCAAATCCGCTTCGGTAAAAAGGTAAAATGCAGTCTCTCTCAAGAAAATCACATGACCCAGTTTGGGTCTATCCCGAAAAAAACCCCACCCTTTTTCATTCCATTATTACCGAATTCAATATTCATCCAGTCACTGCGCAAATTTTGATTTCCCGCGGGTTTAAAACAATCGAAGAAATCAATGAATTTCTTTACGCTAAATTGCCAAATCTCCACGATCCCGATCTATTTCCAGATATGGACAAAGCGGTTGAAAGAATTGTGGCTGCAATCGATCAAAATCAATCCATTCTTGTTTATGGGGATAATGATGTAGACGGGATGACTGCGGCTGCTCTCCTGACTGATTTTTTAAGAACTGTGGGAGGAAAAGTTCATTTTGACATTCCCAATAGAGCGATGCTTAAAAAAAGTCTCATCGGCGATGCGCTTCAATTTGCCTTAAAAGAAAAATGCTCTCTTTTAATCACAGTCGATTGCGGGATTACCGCTGCCAAAGAAATCAAAGAAGTGGTGGAACATGGAATCGACGTTATTGTCACAGACCACCATGAACCCACTTCAAAAATTCCCAACTGCATCGCAACTTTAAACCCCAAACTGATCAATAGCACCTATCCAAACCGGGAGCTGACCGGCGTGGGGGTAGCTTTCAAACTCGTCCATGCGATCGCAAGCCACTTGATTGAAAATGAAAAGATCAGCCCTACAAAGATCGATTTAAAAGGGTACTTGGACTTGGTTGCCCTCGGCACGATTGCTGATATGGGAGCGCTCAAAGGGGAAAATCGAATTCTCGTCCGCTACGGCCTCAAACAGATGCGTAAAATGAAGCGAGTGGGACTGGCAAAACTCTTTGAAGTCAGCGAAATGCAGCAGGGAGATCTCTCTCCTGTCGACATCGCCTCCAAAGTCGCCCCGCGCCTCAATAGTTTGGGAAGAATTGCCGATCCCCTAAAAGGCGTTGAACTTCTCCTTCTCCGCGATAGCGAAGAGGCAGAAGCTCTCGCGCGCGAACTGGATCTCTACAATCTAGAGAGACAAAAGATTGAAAAAGAGGCGGCAGACGATATTGAAGAATATATTTTCAAACACCCTGAAGTTCTTCAAGAAAAAACCATTGTCCTCCATTCCGAAAAGTGGCACCCGGGGATCATCGCAATTCTCTCTGCTCGCATTGCCAAACAATACAACCGCCCCACTCTAATCATCTCAATTGAGCAAGGGATTGGAAAAGGCTCCATTCGAACCATCCCCGAATTTCCCCTTCTGCCTATCTTAAAAGAAAATGAAGATTTACTGATCAATTTTGGCGGCCATGACTACGCGGCAGGGCTTACGATCAAAGAAGAAAACATCCCCCTCTTTAAAAAACGGTTTTTAGAAGCCGCTGATAAAACCCTCAAAGAGCAAGATGTGACTCCAAAGCTCTACCTCGATGGGAAAATCGACTTCAACGAACTCACCTTTGATTTCATGGAGTCGCTCAACCTCCTAGAACCGTTCGGCAATGAAAATCCTCCGCCCATTCTCTATTGTGATGCGATGCAAATCTGGCCGCCGAAAGTCGTCGGCAAATACCATCTGAAATTTTTCTTGGAGCAAGGGGACCGGATGTTGGAGGGGATTGCATTTGGCTTAGCTGACCGAAGAGACCAGATCCGGCGCAAAAACATTCTGCTTCGAATTGCGTTTACGCCCCATGTCAATCTGTTCCTCAATAAGGCAAGCATCCAGCTTCAGATCAAAGACTTTCAGCTCGCGACGGGGGATGGGGAGTCTTCGTAGTGGCTTTTCGATCAGAGATGTAACCACCTAGAAACAAGTCACTTACACTTTTTCATGAATGTTATCAAAAGCATAACTTTTGAAAAAAATCGTTTTAATTTTACATAAATATTATGCTTTTGATAACATTTATGTATGAATAAGGAACAGCGACTTCTCCAGATCGCCGAGAGGCAGCAGGGATATTTTACAAGTCGGCAAGCAGAAGGGTGCGGATTTTTCCCGCCAAATTTTCACCGCAAAGTGCAATCGGGGAAATGGCGCAAAGAAGATCTTCGAGGCATTTATCGGCTGGCAAATTATCCATCTACCCCACATCCCGAACTCGCCCTTTGGACGCTCTGGAGTGCTGACAAGCAAGGCAACCCTCAAGGTATTTGGTCGCACGAAACTGCGCTCGACATCCATGGACTCAGTGATGTATCCCCCGCCAAACTTCATATGTCCGTACCTAGAAATTTTAGAAAAAGCACTGAAATTCCAAATAATCTCTGTTTGCACTTCGCCAACCAGATTCCACAATCCGATGTAGAAATCCGACAAGGATACAGAGTCACCACACCGCTTCGAACTCTCGCTGACGTAATTCGGGAGGGGACAACTCAACCCGAACAAATTGAACTTGCAATTCTCGATCTTGCAATTCAAAAATCTTTAATTAAAGGGCTTGCGACTATTCAAGAGATGGAACAACTCCAGAAATTCACAGACTCACAAGAAATGCGCGAAATCATTGCTAAAGCAATTGACGATGTATGGACTCGAGCAAATACACAATTAGCAGAATTCGGACGGATGGCGGAGCCATATACGATTGGACTTTCTTTAGAAGACCAAGGGCTTGGAACTGCGGTCCTATGCCAGTACAAATCGCAATATTTTTTTCTTACTGCAGGGCATATAGGCAGAGCTCTTCGCAAAGCGAAATCTGTGAAGATACTCCTCCGGTTTGACAATTTCCGCAGAGAATATCCTGCTCAGTCAACAAAAAAATTCACTGTGATTGAATGGGATCCCGCTCTTGATGAAAAGGATCTAGATGATGTTCTTGCGCATCAACCAAAGGACTTAAGCCTAGTTATTCCCACTGGGGAAATTATTGATATGCTAAAAAATTACAAAGATTTCTACAAAATACCTGAAGAAGCTCAAGGTTTTTTGCTACGGGACGCTTTCATTTCGTTAGGGGGAATTGAGCCAATTTACAGTGACGATGGTAAAACATGTCAATTGCGCGTCGGCCCTTTTGGATTCGTCGCTTCAAATTATCGTCAATTGCCCGATTCAGATTACCTCGTATGTCCGGTGAGCAATCACACCTATGAGATGAGGAATTTGCGGAGGAAGACTATTTCTTCCTTTCAAGGACTCAGCGGCAGCGGGCTTTGGAAATTTATAAATAACACTCCTCTCCTCATTGGCATCGCAATCGCTCAAGATCCCATTGGGTATGACCCCTCGTCTGGATTAAGAAATGTTTATTTTCATGGTCCCCATTCCATTCTCTCAGCCCTCTCAACTCTAGGACAAACTCATGAGCCTAATCTTTGAAACCGCTGCTGCTTTTCGCAAACAATTGGAATCAAATCTTCGAACTCATTCCGTTAAAACAGG
Source organism: Chlamydiota bacterium (assembly GCA_040388845.1). GTDB lineage: Bacteria > Chlamydiota > Chlamydiia > Chlamydiales > SM23-39 > JAZKAZ01. The sequence goes on from JAZKAZ010000115.1 coordinate 5,036, forward strand.
AGAAAACATCCAACGCCTTCGCCGAAAAGTTGCGTTCGACCGACTTTTGGCGAGGATTTTCACTCAAGACCCATCACCCTTTTTCTTAAAGGGAGGTTATGCGATGGAATTGCGCGTCACCCGCGCACGCGCCACGAAGGACATGGACCTAACTTGCCTCAAACGAGGAAACAATGCAAAAGAACCAATAAGCGAATTGATTCTGCAAGAACTCCAACTACTTGCTCGCGTCAATTTAAATGATCATTTCATCTATCAAATCGGCCAACCTCAGAGCGATATAGAAAATGCGCCTTATGGTGGCTCGCGACACAGTGTTTTAGCGGTTATTGACAATCGGCCCTTCGTGGAATTTCATCTCGATGTGGGAGGAGATTTTCTTATCGACCAAGTAGAGAAAATCCCCGGAACAAATTGGCTCAATTTTTGCGGGATTGCCGCCCCAACCATTCTCATGATTTCTGTAGAGCAGCAATTTGCCGAAAAACTGCACTCCTACACTCTTCCCCGCGAGCAAATCAATACTAGAACAAAGGATCTCATTGATCTAATACTGCTTCTGAACCCTAAAAATCGGGCACCTGAAGTCTTCCAATATGCGCTACAGAGAGTCTTCAGAGCGCGCAATACGCATCCTTTACCGACATTTTTACCAGACCCGCCATTGAGCTGGCAAAAGCCTTTTGATACGATGGCAGCCGAGTGCGGCATTTCCCAAAACCTGAAAAGTGGATTTACCAAAGTCTCCGAGTTTTACACTGCGCTACACGGAATAGGCAAAAGCCCTATGTGAAGCAGTAGGAAAATTTAGACAATCGGAGAACGATCTGAATATTTTGCTGATAGGAATGTCTACACTTATTTGATTCTGTATGCAGAACTATCATCACGTACCTTTATATCAAATTTCATACTAACAAATACAAAACAAACCATTTACAAAACTAGTAATTTAAAAAATACACTCAAATAATCATTGTAGTTGCACAAAAAAATAACACTGTTCTATTATAGAACTAATAAATAAAAAAGGATCCGCAGTGAGTATAAGAGAGAGAAAAGTGAAAGAAAAAATTGAACGGAGGGAGCTGATTCTAAATTCTGCTATGACTTTGATTCGATCCTCAGGGATGGAAGGGTTGGCGATGCGAAAACTAGCAGATCTAATTGAATACAGCCCTTGTGTAGTATACGAGACATTTCCAAATAAGGATTCGTTGATCCACGGACTTTTTTCAATCGTTTGCGATGAATTATGGGAAGTTTTGAACTCAATTTGCCCTACAGACAATCCCGAAATTTATTTTAGAAAATTAATTGGGAAAGATATCGAATTCATGACGAATGAACCTCACAGAGTCGAACTCTTTACCATCGTAAACACGCAAACTTCACCAAACGAATTTCCTCCCTCTATGCAAAAGATCATTCACCTTATTGGCAAAAGCTTAAAAAACCTCGGTTTTCAAAAGCTTTCTACCGAGCAAGAAATCACAGACGCCCAGGATATTGTAAGAACATTTTTAGGGGGAATCTTAAAATTAAGTATTTCTCAAAGATCCGGCGAGGGGCTCTCCCGATGTAACCGGATCTTAGAAAATGGATTAACTGTTTTACTAGATGGATGGAGAAAATGAAAACCCAAGAATTTTGTACTTTTACAGATGAATTTGCTCATATTAATACCGCTACTCTGAAAATTCTACTGGAATCGAAGGTGAATCTCGCTCTTTTCGATGCGAGATCCCCGAAGTGGGATGATGGACAAAGAATCCCCGGAGCGCGTTCTCTGACATCCGAATCCCCCATCGAGGAATTCACAGCATTGATTCCACAAAATGATTCTTTGATCATTGTCTACTGCAGCCACTTGCAATGCGGAGCGAGCGGCAGATTAGCAAATCGGCTGAAAGAACTCGGCTATCGGTTTGTTTTAAAATATGCCGAAGGAATCGATGCGTGGAAAACCCAAGGAAATCCAATAAATACGAGGCATTTGCAATGAATTCCGTGAGCCCTTCAAGAGATATTGAGTTGGCATTTTTAAATTTACATGAAAAGTTGGAGCAAATTGGGAATATATCAAATTTTAAACAGGCTCATAAACTCCTTAAAAACACAGCCGCAAAGGTCGATCAATCCGCAAAAAAAGGCTGTTTTAGCGTGACTTACAAAAGAGAACTCCCAAAAAATTCTTATCCGAAATTTTTAAAAGCGCTGAAAATTAAAGCGCGGGATGCCACTGGGATTGTTCCATCCATCGATGGTTGCGAATTAAAAAATCCAAAGCCAATGGGATTTGTAAGAGCCATTAAAATAGGTCAAAAAGAAGCCCTTCAAAGAGTCTGGGAATGCCAAAAACAAAATAGCTTTAAAATTATTTTCCGAACCGAAGGGTTGAAGTTTATAGCGACGAACGAGATCGCAAAAGATCGTGGAAAGGTCTTTTTTACGGCTCGCTATCTTCTCGATGAACACCCAAAATATACTTCCCCCGTATGGTTTTTGCAATACGTGATGGAGCCCACATTTAAAAATTTGAGCGAATTATCTTCCAATCCAAAACTGACTGAGCGATCTCGATCATTTCCCTATTGACTCTAGTCTAGGCAACGGCTAAGCGGATTCTCATCATGTAGATAGAACCCGCAATACAAATCGATCCGCCCAAAATGAGCACAGGGAGGGGACCTGCCCAATTACAAAGCAATCCCCCCAATCCAGGGGCGATAATGCCTCTGAGACCTAGCATCAAGATATTGACCCTGGAAAACGGAGAGCTATCTTCCTCCACCGCAAAAAGCGTTCCCGACAAATTCCACAATAGGTGGCTTCCCGATTGAGCCACGCCATAGAAGATAAACGAGATGTAAAAAAATAAAATGGAAATCTGAGATAGCACTAGCACAAAAGGAAAAAGGGCAAATCCAAACAAGATCCATCGGGTCATTTGAGGGACATATTCAACCGCCAAATACTGTCTCCAAAGGGAAGAGGAAATCACAACGCCTATCCCCATTAGAATAGACCTTCCCCAAATCAATTCAGAGTGAGACAATTGAAGATAATCTACATAAAATAAAGATAAGCTCGGTGCGATGAGCATCAAACCGAATCCTCCCATCATAAACCCATATTGGAACCGAGCGAAATCGGGACGAGACTTAAGAAGCTTAAATGCATCTTTCCACGGCCCAGTCAATTGCGAAAAAAACGGGAGTCGGACAGATGGTTTTAAATCCTTTTCTTGCGCAATCGGCACTTTTCTCTGCAAAAAAATGCTCGTCATACTAAGAAGAACCGTTACACTACATACAACCTGCCAAGAAGAAGAAAAGCGATCCAGAACCCCTGCCATCAATAACCCTAGCAATATGCTTTCAATAAACGTCAGCATATAAAGAAAGGTATACGTTTTTTCCCGCGATTCTTTGGGCATATTAATCTTGAGGATTTCAATCAAAGCGGGAATGCCCGACTTATTGAAAAGCTCGTACATGACACAGCAAAAGATGAGATACCAGACATTTTGAATCCAAAAAACAAAAACGAATGGCACTCGGGCCAAAAACCAAGCTCCCATCAAGTTAGAACGGAGCCCCTTCTTTTGGTTGGTTAAATTGGCGCTCCAATAAAAGGCAAAAATGGGGATAATCGGTCTCAGGGAAGAAAGAATCGAGATTTGAAGGAGCGAGGCGCCTAAGTCTTTTCGAAGGATGAATGGGAGAAGAGCGTAAAAAACCAGAAAAGGCTCATGAGAAACACCCATCCAGACAAGAGCCTTACGGGTTCGCTCATGAGAGATTTCTAATATTCTAGTTGCCAAAGGTGCTACTTGGATTCCAAATGAAACCTATTTTAGCACCGCTCCCACACTCTGTCCATTTCCATGATGCGATTTACCTATCTGAAATATCCTTTCCGTAGCCGGGGTTGCTAATTGCAGCTTCTGCAATTGCTTCAATAACTCGGTCGACTACTGATTCTTTGTCCTGAGAACCTTGACTTTCTTCAGCCTGACTCTCCGGTTCACTCCCTGCATAAACTCCAAAGATCACGATCTGACTTATAAGAACCGCTAAAAGTTGTGTTTTTTTCATTTCCGCTCTCTTTCAAAAAAAATTATTTAGTAGGCCATCTTATTGACCTCTAATTTTTTCTTCAAGGACAGGAATATGGTTATTCATCTTTTCCCTTGCCTCCTCGTCGGTGAGCAAATAAGAAAACGTAGAATTGGCAAATTGAAATTCGGCAATCTTTGGACAGAAGAGCGCCTTTCTCCGATCGGAATAGGCATAACGAAGTCCCAGAAACTCCACTCCCAATTTTTGCGCTGTTTTTTCAACGTCTGCCAAATGGGCTTCTTTATCATTAATAAAAACAATGCGCTTCGGCATATACCCAATGATTTCCAAGAATTTGAAAAGGGCCTCTCCCTTGGCAGTACCGGCTGTAAATAGAATCCCTTTCCGATAAAGAACGCCTCGCCCCTGTTGATACAGATAAACATCTTTTTCACTGGGCGCAGTCAAAGAAAGTTTGATCCCTGCCTCTTTGAGCTGCTGGGCCGTTCGGGTAGCGAGCGCAAGCCCCTGCGTAGTGAGGCCCATGACACAGTACTGTGACTGTTGCAACTCCTGAATGATCTTTTCAGTGCCCTCTTCCACAATTT
>JAZKAZ010000116.1:0-228 GCA_040388845.1 Chlamydiota bacterium
ATTTTTGAAAGAGTTCCAAAACGTTTTGCAAATTGAAGGATTTGCCCGATTGCAGAGCTCTCTTCCAATCCCAGCAGCGATTGAATGCTTAAAAGCTGAGTTTCTTCCGAGGGGGAGCGGAGCGCCTCTAAAATATCTTTTTTTGCCTCTTTCTGCTCCCTTCGGGTAAGAGATGCAAGCCAGCCTTTCAATTTCCTTTCAAAATGGAGCGCATTGTCTTTTAAATTG
>JAZKAZ010000116.1:238-6292 GCA_040388845.1 Chlamydiota bacterium
GAGAGCAAGCGCCCCTCCTAGCCATCTGCTCCCCGAATGAAGGAGGAAGAGAAGGCCGGCGCTTACCAGCATCCCAATAGGCTCAAAGAAACTGTCGTTGATGATTCGCACCTTCGATTTAAGTTTTGTGGGCACTGCATTGGAGAGGAGATTGAAGCAGTTATCCTCGACTGTGAAAAGGATTCCATCGACTGCAACGAGTCCTAAGATGGCAAGCGGCATGGTGTCTTTAAAGATCCAGCCCATATAGAGCATAAGAAAAAAGAGGGGAGTGATGAGAATGGCATTGTTCAATCCCATTTTCCTGACAAAGCGCCCATAGAAAAAGACTCCAAAGAGGATGTTGCAAAGAGAGATGAGAGCTCTGCATTTGCCGAGAAATTCGGTGATTTTTCCAGTGGCTTGCGGGTTTGCTGCGGTCTCGAAAAATCTGCCGAATGATTCCATATAATTAAATTCAGTGACTGTGAGAAGCAGTTGGATGAAAAGGCTCAAAAGGAGGAGGACGATTGCAAATCGGGAGCGGATAATGAGCTGAATTACGGATGAGACAGAATCCCTACTCGCTGAAAAAATTCCTTCCATCGTATCGTCGTGGACGGCCTTTGCTCTCAAAGCAATGGATCTAGCCTCTACCATTGCAAAAGAGATAAAAAGAGCGGCTAGTCCCAAAAGTCCGGGAAAGCCAATTTTCCCAAGGAAAAGATTGATCGCAGTTCCCGAGAGGATGGTTCCAAAAAAGTAAGCTGCGCTGTAGAGAGAATAGACCCTTTTGGCGTCTTGGAGGTCATGGTATTGATCCATGAAGGTCCATGAGATCGCAATCATCACGGCAAAGAACATGCGCGATGCAATTTTAAGCCCGTACCAAAACCAAATCGGCGGGTCTGCCCCCACAAAAAAAGAGGCGCCCACGCAAATAAGAACGCCTGCCGTCATCGCAACGGTCAAAATACGGTAAGGGCTCGCGAATTTCAGGCTATAGAGAACGAGTGTAGAGACGCCGATCATCCCGAGTGCGATCATCAGATAGACCCTGGGCAAAAGATCTGCGCCGATTTTTTCGAGAAAAAGGCCATCTGATAGCGTCTCTAGACAGGAGCTGCCAAACGCCCAAAGAACGGCAAGCCTTGCAAACCGGAATGCATGGGCGCCCTCTCCTGAATAAAGACCAAAGACTTTATGGAACAATCTCTGCATTAACTATGTGCCTTTTCGATTAAATACCCATAAAAACAAAAAATAAATATTTAATTCTAAATTCGGTTTTCGACCATTGTACGGCAATGAAGATTTTATGCGAATCATTTCACTGGATCAAAATAAAAAATCTACCTATTTTAAACTTATGAAGATTTCTGACTACCATTTAGGATTTATCGGCTTTGGCCACATGGCTCAAGTGATTTGCCGGGCAATCGAACAATCTAGACTTATCCCCCGCTCCCAAATTCTCTTCATCCGGCGGGATTCTGCCAAGATGAAGCAAAATGAGCAAGAGTTTGGAATTACTTCTACCTCTCTTAAAAATTTAGTTGAAAAGAGTCAAGTGCTCCTGATTTGCGTACGGCCCCATCAAGCTGATTTCGTTTTGAAGGAGCTTGCATCCCTAGGGGCGGGGTCTAAAATGATCGTGTCTCTTTTGGCGGGGATCAAACTCTCGCTTTTTCGAAAGCATCTAGGCCCAGATCTTCAGCTTTTGCGCACGATGCCCAATATAGCAACGGCTGTTGGCGAAGGGATGACCGTATTTTCTTACGGCCCCAATCCTTCAATTGAGTTCCAAAGCCTCGCCCATCTCCTTTTTTCCAATATGGGAGAAGTGATTGAGGTCTCTGAGGATCTTATGGATATTTGCTGCGGCATTGCGGGCAGCGGACCCGGGTTTGTCTTCCGTCTGATCGAATCGATGGCGCGCGCAGGTGAAAAGCACGGCTTAAGCTATGGAAAATCTTTAAAAATGGCAGCCCAGACTTTTGCGGGGGCGGCTCGTCTGATTTTGAAGGGATCTATGCCTGAGATGCTCATCGAGCAGATCGCGACCCCGAAGGGGACGACTGAGGCTGGTTTTACGGCGATGGCAGAGCTTGAGATGGAAAAGCATTTTCAGGCAGTGGTGGCCGCATCGGCCAACCGCTCACGGGAAATTTCTGAGGAATATTTCTGATCTGGAAGAAGGTATATAGTTCAATTGACTGAGATCTGAACTTCTTTTTGAAATTTCGGCTTTTGTATATTTAATAAGTTTTTCTGTCTGTTTTAATTCATCATTGCGATTTTTTAAATTATTTTTGCAATCATTTATTTCTGAAATATCGAAGTCGTTTTTATCTTCAATATTATTAATTTTTTTGAAAATAGATATTATTTTATCTAAAATGGCATAGAGAAAAAAAGCACCAATCACAATCATAGATATGGCTAACTTTGATCCGATGAGAGTCAAAATCGGTACCCATCCGCCAAAAATCGCTCCAGAAATAATAACAATTACACATATAGCTAATAAAACTTTATACAAGGCGCTTTCTTTTTTTAGTTTCGGTATAGTAATTTCGTTGTTTGTTTCTATTGTTGATATGTTGATTACGATTCTATTTTCATTTGAATCTATAGATTGATTAATATCATATATTTTATTTTTTAATTTATTGATTTTTTTAGTCAATTCTTCTGTTGGATATGATGAAAGGCGTTCGTTATGTTGAGATAGTTTCTCATTATATTTATCAAATCCTGGCGAAAATTGAATATTTATTATTGTTGTCATATTAACCTTTTTAGTTAATATTATAAATTAAGTTTATTTATTTGTAAATAGATTTTTTTTAAGTGTTTGATTTTGCAAACCCAGAAGGTTAGAAAGGGCATTTTTCATAACTTACTTATACTTAAGCAATAACACTATTCCAGACGGCCCAATCCCTTGGCTCGGCTCTTTTCAAGCATAAATTTGAATAGAATCAAAGAAAGAGACAAATAAATAGAGTTCAACCCGATACTGATCCAAAAATCTCTAACGGGAAAAGAACCATGATTCAACATGGAGCGCATCCCTTCGAAAATATAGGTGGTAGGAAGGCACCAGGCGATTTTTTGAGCCCATAGGGGCAAAATATGCACCGGATAGAATACTGCGCTGAAAGGGGCGAACACAAAGCCGATCATCCAGGCAAAAGCCTCTACTTGGTGGCCCCAATAAATGATTGCGCTTGAGGCTAAAAAACCCAAAGCCCAGCCAAAGATTAGGAGGGAGGCTCCAAAGGGAAAGAAAGCCCAGCCGACAGAAAAGACGTTGAGCGAGTAGAGGAAATAAACTGCAAGCGCTCCAAAAGATACGGTGATGGCCAGTTTGCAAAGGCACAGCAAAAGGATGCCGGAAATCCATTCGGAAATTTTTAGCGGCGTTGAGAAAAGATTGATCAGGTTGCGGTGCCAAAATTCCTGCAAAAGGCTGACGGAAATATCAATGGAGCCGCGCCAGGTGATCTGCCAGAAAATCAATCCCGTAAGAAGAATGAGAGAGAGGTTTGGAGTGTCTGGACTCTGATCTTGAATCCAGATAGAGGTCAATCCCCAAAGAAGGATATCGACCAGAGGCCAATAGAAAAGATCCGATAGTTGCTGGGGTCCTTTTTTGAGGACATAAAGATAGCGAAAGAAAACACCCTTGATACGTTGAAAGCTCATACTTATTTCTCTGCAATTTGTAAGAAATAGTCCTCAAGAGAGGGTTCCTCGATTTGAATATGGGAATAAGAGACGCCCAACCTCATGAGTTCGCCGAGGAAGGGGGGGATTTCTTTTTCATCTAAGGAAAATGTAATGGATCTCAATTCGATCGCATACTTCAATCCTTGGGCCTTCGCTAACGCCTCGGTTCTCTTGAGGCCATCGACAATGACGAGTCGTAAACGGTGGGTAGAGACGCTTTTTGCCAGATTTTCGGGAAGGTCGTCTGCGATGATTTTTCCTTTTTTAAGAAAGATTGCTCGATCGCAAAGCTCCGATACTTCTTCCATTTTATGAGAGGTGAAAAGAATCGACAAGCCCACTCGATCCCGCTCTTCTGAAAGAAATGTGCAGACCTCTCTTGCCACATCTGGATCGAGCGATGCAGTGGGTTCATCGAGGAGGACGATCTTAGGATCGGTAAAAAATGCCTTCACAAGCATCAACCGAGTGATTTGGCCGGCAGACAAGGATGAGATGGGCCTTTTTTTCTTTTCAAAAATGCCAAAGCGCTCGAGAAGAGGGTCTGCTTTTTTTAAAGCCTGTTTAGGTGATAGCCCATAGAGCCTTCCAAAAACTTTCAAATTTTCCTCGATTGTGAGGATGTAGGGAAGGCTTGTGTATGTGCTTGCAAAAGAGACCGATTGAAGAATCTCCGAGCGATGATGAAAAAATTCCTTTCCGAAATAGAGAATCGAGCCTGAGGTCACTGAAAGCGTTCCCAAAAGCATTTGGATAGTCGTGGTTTTTCCTGAACCATTGGGGCCGAGAAGCCCTAGGATCTCTCCCTGTCCGAGATCAAAGGAAATTCCATCGACTGCCGTGAAGGGAATTTTCCCTGAATAAATCTTGTGCAACTTTTTTACGGAAAGAATAGGGGTAGATGCCATGGGAAAAACCTAGGAGGAGTGGACAATATCCTAACAATTGAGTCCTTTTTGCAAAAGCGATTTTCACTTGAGCAAAACCTTTTTTCTATGTAGAACTGATGAGTTACTTGGAAGGACGTACATTATGGAAAACCGAAAACTCGTCATCATTGGATCGGGTCCCGCCGCGCTGACCGCTGCCATTTACGCAGCAAGAGCCAATTTACATCCTCTTCTTTTCGAGGGATTTATGTCAGGTCCATCTGGCGGACAGCTCATGACAACGACGGAAGTAGAAAACTATCCAGGTTTTCCAGAAGGTATTTTAGGGCCCGAACTCATGATTCAGTTCAGGGCACAAGCAGAGCGTTTTGGCACTAAAATTTTGACAGAAGATGTCCTCTCTGTGGATCTCTCCAAAAGACCGTTTCTCATCCGGGGCTCATCTACCCATATCCGAGCGGACTCATTGATCATCGCAACGGGGGCGACTGCCAAACGGCTCGATATCGAAGGGGCTAGAGACGGGGAGTTTTGGCAAAAGGGCGTCACTGCTTGCGCTGTTTGCGATGGAGCTGCTCCCATTTTTAAAAACCGCCCCTTGTATGTAATTGGAGGGGGAGACAGCGCCGTAGAGGAATCGATTTTTCTCACCAAATACGGAAGCAAAGTCTATCTCGTCCATAGGCGCGATCAACTCCGCGCCTCCAAAATCATGGTCGATCGGGTGCTGAAGCATCCAAAAATAGAAGTTCTTTGGAACAGCGTGATTGAAAAAGTCGAAGGAGATCAGATTGTTCGGAAAGTGCTTTTGAAAAATCTGATCACGGGCAAGCTTGAGGATCGAGATGCGGGCGGCGTTTTTTTTGCCATCGGCCACCAGCCTAACACAGGATTCTTAGAAGGACAGCTCAAGGTCAATCAAACAGGGTATGTTGTGGTTGAACCAGGTTCTACGCGCACCTCTCTCGAAGGGGTCTTTGCTGCAGGAGATGTGCAAGATCCAATTTACAGACAAGCAGTCACTGCCGCAGGGACCGGCTGCATGGCCGCTCTCGATGCGGAGCGGTGGTTGAGTGAAATGGGCATTGAATGAAACGGATCGCACTTTTAGCCCTCCTTTTGCCTTTGGTGGGATGCGCTTTGGAGGTGCAGCCCTGGTTTGGCGATGTCTACGAATTCCATTTTTTGGGCAGCTATGCATACAGCCGTTTTAACTCGGTTTCCAATGGAGTGCCACAGCTGACGCAACCGTTCCAATCGAACGTCGCTTATTTCGGTCTCGATTTTTCTCCCTCTCCCGAATGGAGCATTGATACCGATCTCCAATTTGCAGATACGACGCAGCAGTCGTTTAATTTTCGCACTGTTGCGCTGCAGGCGCGCTATTTATGGCTGGATGATATTGTAGGAGACCCGGTCAGTTTGACTACCGGCGCAAATATTCGGGTTA
>JAZKAZ010000116.1:6302-7053 GCA_040388845.1 Chlamydiota bacterium
CAAGAAGCTTAAAAGATGTGAGCTGCCCGTATCATGGAAATGTCGATTTCGAAGCCAATTTTTCTGTTGGCAAAGAGTTTGATGCCTCGGATTGTTGGCGTTTTCGCATTTGGGGATTTGGAGCGCTCGGTCACGCCAATAGAGGCTCTCCCTGGGTGAGAGCTATCGTCGCCTTAGAGACGAATATCAATGATCTTCACAAATGGGCCCTCTTTGCTGAGGCGAGCAATGGCTATGGCCGCCACTCGCGTGTAGAAATCGACCATTTCCATGGCTATGCTAAAATCCGCCAAAAGTCGATCGATCTCGCCCTTCGCTATGGCTACCGGATGGGAGTCTGGGGAACGCTTCGACTCGAATACCAACGCAGAGTACTAGCCAAATCATGTCCTGCGCACGTCAATGCATTCATTATTAGTTATTTGCTTCCATTTTCATTCTAGCGTTTTTTTTAAAAATTATTCTGTTTATAAATAATAGGATAAAATATGCACGAGATTGTTCACCTATTACCATTTTTAGATGAGAATCGAAAAGCTCAGCTACAGGCTCCGAATGGCCAGATGGGAGTGAGACCCGTTGTGATTCCAAACCAGAGAAATATGGAAGAAAACTGTCTGAATACTTTGATGAAAACTGTCAAAACGGCGCTTACTTTATTTTGTAATGAAATCTGCTGCTGCTGCCAAGTGATCGAGCGTGGCAATGGAAATTTTGCGGTTGAATTTTTTGCTCGCCGCATTGATGTTCT
>JAZKAZ010000116.1:7063-13291 GCA_040388845.1 Chlamydiota bacterium
AGCAACCGCGGTAGCATAGGCCGCCGAATGGCTGATCGATAGTAAAACCCGCGGATTATTAAATCGTTTGCGCCCATTTTCTGAAATCAGAACAATCGGTTTTCCCTCCTCATTATTCACGACTTCGAGGTCGTGCCAAGAAAGATGCGCGCCAAAGCCAGTTCCGAGGGCTTTGGCAATCGCCTCTTTCGCAGCAAAACGACCTGCAAAATGAGGAGCTGGGTCTTTGAACTGCATACAGTATTCTTGCTCCCGTTCGGTAAAGAGACGGTTCAAGAAATGAGATCCATGCCGCTCGATGCTTCTCCGGATCCGCTCAATTTCAATGATATCGTTTCCCAGTCCCTGCAAAAGATGCTCACCGCTCATCGTCATCTTCTTCGTCCTCTTCATCATCGTGGGGTAAATAGCCGTCTTCTTCATCGAGCGCATTGCAAAAGATCATACGGCCTGACGTGGTGTGTTTGACAGAGAGCACCTGGGCTTCAATGATTTCCCCAATGTATTCGCCGCCGCCATTGACGACAACCATCGTTCCATCGTCGAGATATCCTACGCCCTGGCGCGGCTCTTTCCCATAGCGCTGGATCTTGATTTTAATGTATTCGCCTGCCTGCATCAATGGTTTGAGAGCATTGGATAAGCTATGGATATTGATGATGCGCACTCCTTCAATCGAGGGGGTTTGTGCGCGGCTCATATCGGCAGTTAAAATGTTTGCATCGACGAGGCGGGCCAACCGGATCAGTTTGCTCATCGGATCTTTGACTTCTGGAAAATCGGTATCGTTGTAGCGCAATTCGACCTCTGGAATTGCCTCTAGTTTTTTGATCACTTCCAAAGATCGTTTTGCCTTGGTTTTAACGGTCTCGTCGGACACTTCCGCTTGTGCATAAAGGTCTTTGATGAGGAACCTGGGCAAAACAAGATGATGGTCGAGCAGTCCAGATGCCGCAAGATCGATGATCCGCGCATCGGATAAAACAGAACTGTCGAGGATCAAATCCTTTTTTTTGTGAGTTGTCGGAGTGAATTTGACAAAGGGAATGCTCACGTAAAATTCGTCGGCTGCGCGGAGCGTCATGAGAGTGCCGAGGTAGACTCCAAACAGAAATAGGACGATTTTAAGGATTTCCAAAGTCTGTGGCTCTAGGTGGATCGAAACCGAGCTGATGACGAGAATGGCAGACAAGATCAAAACAAGCGCTTGTCCCATCAAATAGCCGATGAGCAGACCGATTGTGGCGATATTGAAAGAGCGTAAATTGAACCGTTTGAATAAGAGATCAAAGCCGATGAGAGCAAATCCGACTACGGCACCGAGGCCTACCCCAAGAAGTAAATTCGGAAGCGAATAGCCCCCCTGCCCGGAAAGCATGTAGGTAGTGAGAAAAAAGATGCTGAGGATCATAAAAAAGACCCTCATGAAAGCGAGAGCTACATTCATAGATAGAACTCCAAATACTATTAATTGCATGCGGATTGTAGTGAGCCAGACGATTTTTGTCGACAAACCTAAAAAAAAATTAATGTTTGCAGATAAGAGAGAGGGGTGTAATATAGTCGGATATGAATAGCCGCAGTTGGATTGCTTTTTCAGGTTTTCTCTGGTTTGCCATCGGAGTTTTTCTCCTTTACAAGGGGATTCATTTCATCTCACAGGCGGCGGTTCAAACGGATTCGCTCTGTTTTTCGATGCGAGGGATGTTTGGCTCGCCCCAACAGGCAGCGACTGGATTTATTGCGTTGGGCCTTATCATAGGTTTTTTTAAAGGGCGTTTTGTTTTAGCAAAGACGGTACTGCGCGTCGCAACGCGGATCGCATCACTTCCATCTCCCATACGATTTACCGATGCTTATAGCAGATCTTACTGGATTCTCTTGGGCTCCATGGTCCTTCTTGGAATGAGTTTCCGTTTTCTACCCATTCCTCTAGATATCCGAGGCACAATTGATGTAGCAATTGGCTCAGCTCTCGTCAACGGCGCCATGCTCTACTTCCGCGCCGCCAGATCGCTAAAACCTTCTCATTTGTGATACCCGGTTCCTTTTTCAATTTCAATGGCTCTATAAATTTGCTCCACTAAAATCAGCCGGGTCATCTGATGCGTAAATGTCAGTGGGGAGAGGCTCCAGCGAAATTGGCATTTTTCTAAGAGCTCTTTTCCAATCCCTTCAGCTCCGCCAATCACAAACACAAGCCGTGCGCCATTTTCTGTCATCAAATGGATAAATTTTTGGCTAAAACCTTCGCTGGATAAAAGTTTCCCCTTTAGATCGAGTGCTACAAGAGATGGCTCTTTGCTTGCCCACCCGTTCAATTGCGCCTCTGTTTTAGCAATGGCCCATTCAATTTTTAAGACCTGCTCCAATCTTTTTTCATACTCAGAGAGGGCAGCTTCCAGCCATGCCTCTTTGAGGCGCCCCACGGTTAAAACTTTGACTTTTAACATATCTCTTCTTTACAACTTAAGGGTATGATAAAGCTCGCCTCGATTTTTTGGGATCCAAAACCTGAACTTTTTATTGTGCCGATTTTACACTGGCCTATTCTCTGGTATGGAATTTTATTTGCTCTCGGATTTTTGGTTGGATTCACCCTTTTTGTAGGACTTTTGACCCGTTATTTCTTAAATGATCCGTTTTATTTAAGTGCGGACATTCAGAAAATGGACCCCTTTAAGCAAAAGGATAAAAGAGAGGTGGCAGAGGCCTTAAATGAACAGATTTCTAGGGGAGACAGCCTAGGACGAAACCCATCCTATGAAAAATTTGTAGAGAGTAGCTGCGCGCTTCATCCCAAAAGAGCATTGGCTCGTTTGAATCTCGATGAAAAACTAGGGGCTGCCGTTTTGTCTTTGAGACGGAAAGCGGTTTTGATCACCGATAGACTGACCGTTTATATGATCGTTGCAACCGTTCTCGGCGCTCGTCTAGGCCATTTCATTTTTTACGAGCGCCCGTCTACTTATTTAAAAGATCCCTGGGAGATTCTCCGAGTCTGGGAAGGGGGGCTTGCAAGCCACGGAGCTGTGATTGCAATTGTTTTGGCGATGATTCTGTTTAGCTACCGCATTCGGAATCAAACGAGAGGTTTGAGCTGGATCAGACTGCTTGATTTTCTTTCAATTCCAACAGCCCTTGCCGGATCATTCATTCGATTGGGTAATTTTTTCAATCAAGAGATTTTAGGAAGTCCTTCTGATTTACCTTGGGCAGTTGTTTTTGGCCATCCGGCAGATCATAGCGCATCTATCCCGCGCCATCCGGTACAGATTTATGAGGCCCTTTTTTATCTGGCCGTCTTTTTTTTCCTTTGGCGCTTAAGTTACCGCCCGGCGTTTCTTCTCGCTCGGGGAAAGCTCATTGGAATGTTTCTCATTTTGGTTTTTGGATTTCGTTTTTTTATTGAATTTTTCAAGATAGAGCAAAGCCATATCGTCGCAAATGGCTCTTTTTTAACGATGGGGCAGTATTTGAGCCTTCCTCTAATCCTTGCTGGATTCCTCTTCTATTTCTGGAAGAGAAAAAGTTAATGTGCAAGTTTTTCGAAGCGAAAAATTGCACATGACCCTCAAATCCCTCTTGTCCTCTGTGCTCTCCGTGTTCTCTGTGGTTAAAAATTTTTCATTAGCCTGTAATATTACAAGTTTTAGAAAAATTTTTAACCACAGAGAACACGGAGAGCACAGAGGACAAGAGAGATTTGGTTTATACAAAAAATTATGTAATCAACATAACCTCTATTACAGCAGCACCGGAAACTCGCACACCCGCGTTAATTAACTTTTTCTTCAGTGAGATTTTTAATTCCCACATACTGCTCGTAAGTTCGGATTACCTTATGGAAATTGGCTTTTCCAAAGCATTCTGTGCACTGAATCTTTTGTATCCGGCATTCTTTTCGCGGCACGCAAGCCAATAACGGTTTGGAGGGAAACTTAATGATGAAGACGCCGCTTGGAAATTTTTTCACAAGATTGGAAAGAAACATCCTTCCATCGCTTAATATCGCAATTGCGTTATTGTCCTTATGCGAACAGGACTGAGGTTCAATCATACGATGGCTCCGGCATATCGTTTAGCAATCATTCACAACGCGGGAAATCCCCTCTCTCACATTTTCTTTCCCGAAATTAATCAATAACCCCATTTTAAATCCCGAAAGACGAAGGTGTGTGTAGAGCTGTATTTGGTAATATGGGAAATCTTTTCCAGATGCTTTTACTTCAATGATCACTTGATTTTCGACGAGAATATCCAGAAAAAATGGGTCTCTGACGGGCGCCCCCTTATACAATACGGGGATCGGAAGCTGTCTTTTGCTCTCAACTCCCCGCAAAAACAATTCATGGCAAAGAGCAGATTCGTAGACTCCCTCAAGCAGCCCTGGGCCGCCTAGGAGTCGATGCACCTCAACTGCGGCGCTGATGATTTTATCCGGAAGGGTTTCTTCCATGCATTCACCTGAATGATTGCCGAATATGATAAATAAAATACTTTATTTTTTCCTATGGAAAATAAAAAATTCTTGCACTTCTCCAAGAGAAAAACTGCATAAAATTTTATTTAGTTTAACTGATTTTCATATCCAAGCACACTACTCAACAGATCCTTCAAATTAGGGAGATTTTATGAAAAAATATATTTTTACATCCATCGCAAGTTTGACGGTCGGCATTCTAGGCGCAGTCTCCGCAGACGCATCACCGATTCAGAAAATTCAGACTGAAAGTGCAGCCAAAGTGCTGGGCAACTACTCGCAAGCAATCAGCGTCGACTTG
The DNA here is from genome assembly GCA_040388845.1 of Chlamydiota bacterium. GTDB lineage: Bacteria > Chlamydiota > Chlamydiia > Chlamydiales > SM23-39 > JAZKAZ01. Next base: position 11,848 of record JAZKAZ010000116.1, read on the forward strand.
CAAAAAACAAAGAACCTTGTCTTCGTCGCAGGCCAGGTGGCCATCGATCCAGCAACGGGAGAATTATTAGAAGGGGATATCTATACAGCCACAAGACAAACCCTCGATAATATTGAAGCGATTTTAAAGGCATCAGGCAGCGATTGGGAACATGTTGTGCGGATGGATGTCTTCCTAAGAGACTTTAATGATTGGGACGGAATGAATGAAGAATATGCAAAGCGATTTCCAAGCGGCGTTTTCCCTGCTCGTCAAACAGTTGAAGTAGGCATGGAAAATAGAGTTGAGATTTCTTGTATCGCAGTGGTCCCTTTAAATCAGTAAGCTAAATTAAAGATCAGGGCCTCGCCCTGATCTTTAATTTCTGTAGGCAATGCATGCGATTTCAATGCGGGCATCCAGAGGCAGTTTTGCTGCCTGAATAGTGGCTCTGGCAGGGGGCGCTGCACTTGAAAAGCGGAGCGCGTAGGCGCGGTTCATCGCTGCAAAATCATTTAAATCTTTTAAGAATACCTCAGTTTTTACTACATGTTCCAATTTGAGGTGCGCAGCGCTTAAGATCGCCTCAATATTGTCGATCACTTGCAAAGTGAGCGCTTCGATATCCCCTTCGATCATTTTTCCAGTTTTTGGATCTACAGGAAGTTGGCCTGAGATAAAAACAAAATCTCCTGCGGCAATTGCCTGGGAGTAAGGACCGATGGCAGCGGGGGCTTTAGATGTAATAATATTTTTTTTATTCATGAGGTTGACATCAAATTTTCAGGTAGTTTCGTATAAAAACATCGATTCTACCAAATAGGATTTTGAAAAAAAAGGATTCTTTCTATTGGAAAGCCTCCTTTCCCTTGACCGTTTTCTTATGCGAAGGGATAATAGAGAAAACTCTTTATTGGAGGCTTGGCTATGAATTTTATCAATATCGCAGGGCATCTTGGCGCTGACCCCGAAGTGCGCTTTACTTCTTCTGGCAAAAAAGTGACCACTTTGCGAGTGGCAACTCGGACTCGCAAGGGACAAAATGACGATACGATTTGGTGGCGCGTAACTGTTTGGGGCGAACAATACGATAAAATGATCTCCTATTTGAAAAAGGGGAGTCCGGTCGTTGTTTTTGGCGAACTGCAAAAACCCGAAATATTTATGGACCGCGAAGGAAAGCCTCAAATTTCCATGGAGATCACCGCATCACTTCTCCAATTCAGCCCATTTGGAAAGCCTGAGTCAGCGGGTTCATCCCAACCGGGAGCCGCCGCAACTTCCCAGCCGGGAGCTGCCGCCCCTTTTGGAGCCGCTCATCCAGAGGTTCCAGCTAACCCTTACATGGGGTTTCCAGCAGGCAATAAAGCGGGCTCTCCGCAGGGACAGACCTTCGATGACGAGGTTCCATTTTGAAATATGCTCTTTTCCCAAGCTTAAGTGCGCGGGACACGGCTGATCTTTT
>JAZKAZ010000116.1:13301-18666 GCA_040388845.1 Chlamydiota bacterium
CTGATTAATTTTATTGCCACCAACTATAATAAGATTTAATCATTATTTATTCAAATAATGGAAATGATTATAAAATTCATCACAAGTAAGATTCTAAATCTTTCAAAGATGTGGTCGGTCCCGCTTTAGCCTCTGGCGATTTTCTAGGGAAGAATGGAGAGGGCGCTTTTTTTTACCTTAAGGGGGAGAAAGAGGCCCGCCTTTTAGCTCTGGGATTGGGCAAGCGGGAAAAAAATACGACAGAGTCTCTTCGGCGCGCTTTTGCGAGCGCTGTCCGGCTGGCATCTGCCAAAAAAGTAAAGACTGTCAATATTTTCTTTCCCCATTCTGAAAATCTGAAAAACGAAGAGTCTTTACGTGGAATTTGGGAAGGAATTCTTCTTGCTAATTACGCCTTTACCCATCTCAAGCACGATTCTCTCAAAGAAAACCCAGTTGTTCTTCTGGAGAAAATAGGGTGGATCGGCCTCCATTCAAAAGATGAGGTCCTTTTAGACAAGCTGAAAACGATTGTCTCGAGCGTAGATTTTGCAAGAGATCTGATCAATGGGAATGCGGATGATGTGACGCCCCACATGCTTGTGGAAACGGCGCTCGAGTTAGAAAAAAAATCGCCCAAGATTCAGACGACGATTTTTGACAAGAAAAGACTCGAGCAAGAAAAAATGGGTCTTTTGCTGGCTGTGAATCGAGCGTCTAATTTAGATCCGTTTTTGATTCAGACCTCGTATAGAGGAAATCCCCACTCAAAAGATCATATCGTCCTTGTGGGCAAGGGAATTACTTACGATACAGGAGGACTCTCCCTAAAGACTTCAGATGGCATGATGACGATGAAATGCGATATGTCGGGGGCCGCAACTGTTTTAGGCGCTGTCTCAGCGGCTGCAGCTCTCCATCTCAAGGTCAATGTAACGGCAGTTGCCCCAGTTACGGAAAATTCCATTGGTCCTAAGAGCTACAAACTGGGAGATGTTTACCGCTCCTATTCTGGCAAAACAGTAGAGATCAACAACACAGATGCAGAGGGGCGCCTCGTCTTGGCAGATGCGATCTCATATGCTGTAAAAAACCTAGAGCCCACTTGCCTGATCGATCTCGCAAGTCTTACAGGGGCCATTGTCGTTGCCCTTGGAGAGGAAATTTCCGGGTTTTTTGCAAGCGATGAATTGCTTTCGAAGGATCTTATGGCAGCGTCTGAAAAAACAGGGGAACTTCTCTGGCGGATGCCGTTGCATGCCGACTATAAAGAGGCTCTCAAATCGGACATTGCCGACCTGATCAATACGGGAGGGCGCGATGCGGGCTCCATAAAGGCGGCTCTCTTTCTTCAGGAATTTATTGGGACAGTTCCTTGGGCCCATATCGATTTCGCAGGACCCTGTTATCTGACCCGGCCGAAATACTACAATCCGATGAAAGGAACGGGTTTCGGAGTTCGGCTCCTTGTCGATTTTCTCGAGAGGAGATCGTCATAGCAGTGAAGGCATCTGTCTCGAAGCCTCAAAAACTGATTGCCTATCTTCAGGAAGTGGTGGGTGCAAGTTTTTCAGGAAAATATTTACGAAAGGTCCTTGAGGCCAATCTTTGCCGTATTAATGGGCGGATTGAGCGCTTTGGCTCCGCTCAATTAAAAAAAGGGGATCAAGTAGAGCTTGCTCCCACTTGGAAAACGTTTTTTGCACCTGCTCTTTCAAAACTAGAGATCCTTTATGAGGATGAAACTCTCAAGATCGTCAATAAACCTGCCGGTTGGATCTGTACCGACGATCAACTTTTCCGCTCCCTCGGCCCGAAACACCATCTCATCCACCGACTCGATAAAGATACGACGGGGCTTCTCATGATCGCAAAAAACCCAACATCTCGCGATCAATTCATGGAGCTTTTTGAAAAAAGAGAGATCTCTAAGACGTATCTCGCTGTAGTAGATGGCGTTCCTCGAGAAGAAAGCGGAGTGCGCAAGAGCAATCTTGCCAAAAAGAGCTCTTTTCAAGGGCAAACGATTTGGGGCTCAACTCCAAAGGGGTTGGAGGCAATAACGCACTGGAAAAGAGTCTCGATCGGCACTGGGGCCTCTCTTTTGCTTTGCGAGCCCCATACAGGGCGTACGCATCAAATCCGCGTCCATCTGGCAGAAATGGGACACCCCATTTTAATCGATCGGCAATACGCTAAGTCTTTTGGGTGCAGACTATTTATTCAGCGACCTCTTTTACACGCCTACCGGCTGAAGTTTTTTCACCCCATTCTCTTAAAAACGATGGATCTCACAGCGAAGATTCCTGAGGACATGTGTGAGATATTGGATCAAGTAGGCATCGATCGTTCCGTTTGGAAATAAATGAATCACCCAAAAATATTGATCATTAAAACGTCTGCATTGGGAGATATTATCCAGGCATTCGGAGTGCTCGATGATCTGCAGCACCGTTTCCCACAAGCTACAATTGATTGGGCGGTAGAAAAAAGTCTTCATTCAATTGCAGCGGCTCACCCTTTAGTGAGAAGAGCCATTGCGCTCGATATCAAAGGATTAAAAAAAGGGTGGTGGACTCTGAGCGCCTGGAAATTTTTGGCCCAAGGATTTCGGGACTTGCGAAAAGAGAGATATGATTTGATCTTTGATTTGCAGGGGAACTGCAAATCGGGCGTAATCGGCCTATTTGCCAAGGGCAAAGTCAAAGTGGGCTTTGGAAGGAAATCTGTCCGCGAATGGCCCAACCTAATGACTACGCACCTTCGCTTTGAGGTGCTGAGACAAATGAATATCCGACTCCAATATCTGCAACTGATTCAACAATACTTCCGCGATGCAAACCCTGCTGAACTTTGCGGCGTCCGATTTAAAATCGAAGAAAACGAAAAGGCGAAATTAGCAGCCATTTTGGATCGTCCTGAGCTGAAAAGTAAATTAAAAGTCATGGTTTGTCCCGGTTCCAAATGGATCAATAAACAGCTCCCGTTAACAACTCTCGTTTCTCTGCTCCAAAAAATAGAAGAAAAATTAGATGCCTGCTTCCTTCTTGTTTGGGGAGTAGAGGTGGAAAGAACTCTATGCGAAGAGGTGCAGGCGCAATTGCCTAAAAAAAGCGCAGTCATTGAAAAATTGGCTATTCCCACCTGGCAAAATCTGATGAACGAAGTAGGTCTCGTCCTTGCCGTCGATTCGAGCGCGCTCCATCTCTGCGGCACGACCTCTACCCGAAGCTTTAGCATTTTTGGACCTACTTCTTCGGCTATTTTCAAACCGCTAGGCCTCCACCATCATGCCTACCAGGGCAAATGCCCTTACGGACGGACCTTTGATAAAACATGTCCGGTCATTCGGACATGTCCAACGGGTGCTTGTATCCGCAATTTAAGCGCAGAGGAAATTTTTCACTCGTTTGTGACGTGGTGGGAAAAATTCAGCACATAAAATTGCCTAGATCTAGAGAAAAAAACAAGATCCGCTTCGCGGGCAGGATCGCCTCCGGCGGCAGGATAAAAGAGATTACCTGTGATTGCTGATGGCAATGCAAAAAGGATACTTTTTTAGAGCAGGGAGGGTTATCGACCCACTAAACTTACTTTTTGTAAGTAGGTAAAAAATTCCATTTTTCGGAAATCAATTGGTGGTAGTCGTTGTATTTTCCTCGAAATACAATATCTCCATTGGGGGCCGCCATGCGAGTTAACCTGTGGTCAGAATCGTAACCGTAGGATATTTTTACCTTCCCTGTTTTATTGCAAACTTTTGCCAGTTGGTTTGCGTTGTCATATTCGTAGATCGCCGTGCTTCCGTTGGATGCGACCGCTTTGACAATGCGATTGCCCAAATAAGATAATTTTATATCCCCGCAATGATTCAGACTATTTCTTATTTCAATTACTTGATCGCTTTGGTAGGAGAATGTGATTTTTTTCCCATTTTTGAAATCCCAATATTCATAGAGTCTCGCCTGAGGATCGAAAATCGCTGTTTGCCCGTTTTGTAAATAAAGAATCCAGAGCCCATGTGGATTTTGGATCAGTTTTTGTAGGCTATCTTCCCTATAATAAACGCCATCTTTCAGCGTATAGACCCAATGTTTATTTTCTTCTCGAATGATGACAACTGGGCTGTTCTTTTTTAAAGAGGTCATGATTTGAAAGGGGAGTATTGTCCATCCTCTACCAAATCCAATATCTTCATCGCTGAAGGAATCGTAATAGCGATTCAAAGTGAAAGATTTTGGGAGTTCAAGATCGATGAAAGCTAAGCGCAAATCTCCTGTTTTTCTCGTAGAGATGAGAGGAAATGCCTGTGCAGAGAGGTTTTCATACTCCCAATTCAATGGATGATCGGTTGGACGCGAATCAATTACATTTTGTTTGAATTGATCGATTTCTCTGTCTGTTTTCTTTAAAAAATTATCGGTTCCTAATGCATAGTGAATCCCGCCCGAAAGATTGAGGAAGTGTTGGTTATGAATGATGTGTTTGGTCACTGAAGGGAGCAATTCCGGAGTGAACACTTCTTTTGGAATATAAGATTCAAAAAACGAAAGATCGAAAGGAATCTGATTTTCTTTCAGCCATTTAACTAAACCGCTGATTTGTCCAAGTCGTTTGATTTCAGAAAATATAGGATATTCAACGGAAATTTCATCATAATGATCTGTAAAAAAATTTACGAACAGCTCATGGGCCTTATTTTGATAAAGGTTGCCGCTACACTTTGTTTCAGTCAAGCAGCGCATGATCGTTTCATTGAATATCATTGCCGATCCATCCATGGATTGCGTCAATGTAATTCGCTCCGGCACGATCCAAGTTCTGAGAGCGCACCCAGAAGAAAGGTTGATTGCATTTTTCCAAAATAATTCGGAATAGGGTAGGAATCCAGGGACCATGCATGAATATTCACCCAAAACAAGCCGTTTGAGAGTGAGGTCTCCTTCGAAAAGAATTTTACCAAATTCAGTCCCAGCAGTCTGTCCAAAATAACGGACGATTTGCCCGTCTTTTACCGGCTCAATCGAAACTCCAGGATCTTCGGCTGGGATTCCCTTTAGCCCATAAATCGACTGGATGGCAACTGCCAAATCATCCAACCTCATAGAGGGAAGTTGAATTCTCTTTTTCCCCACCAAAATCAATTCAGAACGGCTATGATCGAATAGGGCACCATGGATCTCATCTAAATTCAAGCATAGAGTAGCCCGCTTAGAAAGAGAGATTCCTCCAAAGTTTCCTCGAATTGGAATCATTGACATCATCATCGGTTTTGGCAGCGAATATTTCGATTCAAATTGAACTGTAGCTGGGGGATAAAAGAGAGCTGGCGCATAAGGGTCATCTGAAGATAAATAAAGCCAAGTCACTTGGTTTTTAATCTCTT
>JAZKAZ010000116.1:18676-18953 GCA_040388845.1 Chlamydiota bacterium
TTTTATTAAAAATAGCGTCGTAGATATTTGCCGGTTTTGCGATATGGTAAAGATGAACCAGATCGGCATAGCCGCTGCTGAATAATTTTGGATCGGGCGACAAGAAAGTATCGAGTCCCGCAACGGAAATTCCCTTGCCTGTTACATTTACGCAGTTATGAGAAAATACGTTGTAACCTTCTTTTGCGTAGGTCTCAGCAGTTTCTTTTATTTTTGCGGCTTCAGAATTTTTTACTAAAAATGAAATGCGAATAGTATCTTTGTCGTGTAGATATTT
>JAZKAZ010000117.1:0-8459 GCA_040388845.1 Chlamydiota bacterium
TAACGCAACAACACTGACAGCTACAAATTCTATCGCTCAGTTATCGAGCGGTTCAAGTTCCTCAAGCTCTTCGCTCTCGACCCGAACAGTGGTCCCATTAAATAACCAAAATGACGATATTGAATTCGGGACAGATGAACTCGTTAATATTAACTTCGAAGAAGATGAGCTCGATGGTGAAGATGACGGTCTCGCACAAATCCTAAACGAAGCTACTATAGCAGTTGACAACGACAAGCCTTACAATTACGAGCTGAGGAATGCTTCGCTTGCGGTAAAAGAAAAAATGAGACTCGCGCTCTGCACTAGACCTAAAATGCCTCTTGAGCAGCAAATTAAAATCACACAACACATGAAAGTATTGGAAAATGATGCAGAGGCGTTTCCTTACCCAGCAGTAAACACTCTCAAAACCCTTCTCGATATAGAAGACGAAATAAACAAGCTTATTGCCAAAGATCCTGCACTACATGTCACCCGCTACAACGGCGAAATTGGAAGCCGAAGTTGGTTTATCGCTCTTAATCAATCCATTCTTGAAGGACATCCAGGAACGTTCACTCCAGGTGGAAAGTAAAACGATCTTAAAGAACATTTCTCAAAATAATCTCATCAAAAAACACCTCTCTTTGAGAGGTGTTTTTAAATACCCTCTAAACAACGCTTCGTTACGCAGTTGCAATCAACCCAAGAATTCCAATTACAATCAGATAAATCGCAACGACATAGTTCAAAATTCCGGGGTGCACGAGAATGAGAACTCCGGCGATGAGAGAAACAATAGGCGCAAACATAGGATGCATAAGAGTCTCCTTTTATTTTTGACTCAGTAATCCCCACATATCTCCTTTGCCAAAATTATGCAAATAACATTGAAGAACTCCTTCCTGAGGAAAAGAGCCGCAAATAAGCAGATAGCTCGCTTGACCCGGACCTGTTGGACCGAGATTGCGCTGAGCTGCCCGTTCAAAACACCCATATATCTTCTTGCATAAGTAATGAGCAGTTCCTATTTTGCAAATAAATGTACCGGAAATATTTATTACCTCTCATCGCTGTGCTTGGAGTGACCCTGGGAGTCATAGCAACCATCGTTAGCGCTCGGAAAATTCCGCCGCAACCCATTGCTTTTCTGCCACCTTCTCCTCCCTACGCCCATTTTATTGCGGGGCAGGGAACCATTGAGGCGACATCGGAAAACATTCAGATCGGCACCCCTTTCAATGAAATTGCAACGGATGTCTATGTGGTGGCAGGCGACTTTGTCAAAGAGGGAGATCCTCTGTTCAAGCTCAACGTAGAGACTCCTGAGGCAAACCTTTTTGCAGCTGAAATGGACTTGGCCCATGCAGCAGTAGAGTATGAAAACCAGAAGACGCAATTGGATCTTTACGACAGTTTATCTGATACACGCGCAGTCAGCAAAAACGAATACAACCAGGTTTATTACGCAGCGGAGGCTGCAAAAGTCGCAATCGCACAGGCGGAAGCAAATATTTTAGTGGTTCAGACGATCATCGACCGCTCTACGATCCGCGCCCCCTTAGATGGGAGGGTCTTACAGGTCAACATCCGCCCCGGAGAGAGTGCAAATTTCAATCCCTTTAACCAGATGCCCTTGATTACTTTTGGCCCAGCTGCTCCTCTGCATGTCCGTGTAAATATCGATGAGGATGATGCCTGGCGCTTTCGAAAAGGGACGGCAGCTACTGCCTTTGTGAGAGGAAATAGCTCCATTTGCTTCCCCCTCCATTTTGTCAGGATGGAGCCTCTTGTGATCGCAAAACAAGCATTGACCGGCGCAAGTACGGAGCGGGTCGACACAAGAGTCTTGCAAGCGATCTATTCTTTCGATTGCGAAAGACTCCCTGTTTTTATCGGTCAAATTCTCGATGTGTACATAGAATCCATTCCCGCAGATACGAGATACGGCCATGCGCAAATTCACTGCCATTAAAATACTTTTTGGCTTAGGACTTGCCGGCTGCATGATGGGCCCTCGCTACGAAACTCCTGAGATGCCGTTTGCGTCCTCCTTTACTGAAAATGTGCAAACTCCGGGTCCTGAAGTTGACTTGAGAGAGTGGTGGACCCAGTTTGACGACCCCATTCTCAATCAGATGATCGATGAGGCAATTGGCAACAATTATGATCTAAGAATCGCAGCTGAGCGAATTGCCCAAGTGCGCGCGCGCTACCAATTTGCCTCGGCAAATCTTTGGCCGGAAATTGACTTAACCGGCTCTGCCATCCGATTTCGCAATAGCCAAGCTCTTTTTGACTCTCCTTTCATGGGTCCTTCCGTTCAAAATTTGTTTCAGATCGGTTTTGATGCCTCCTGGGAGCTCGACTTTTTTGGGCGTCTTCGGAGTTTAAAAGAAGCTGCTTTCGATGACCTACAGGCCTCGCGAGAAAATTTTCGGGACGTCTATATCACTCTCCTCTCAGAGGTCACTCGCAATTACGCTCTTTTTCGCGCTTTACAGCAAAGGATCGCGCTCACAGGCAAACAAATTAGAGTCGATGAAGCGCGGCTTGAACTCTCGATTGTCCGCAACCATGCAGGTCTAAAATCTGCGATAGAACCTCTTCAGACGGAGTCGGAACTGGACGCAAGGAAGGCCACTTTGCCGCCCCTTGAGGCTCAAATGCGCGCCTCGCTTTACCGGATTGCTGTGCTCTTGGGCCGGACACCCGAAGAAATTCCAGAAAATTGGGAAGCCTTCCAGCCCATTCCACAATCTCAAGGAAAAATACCGGTGGGACTTCCTTCGGATCTTCTCCGAAGACGGCCCGACATCAGACAAGCAGAGCGCAGATTAGCTGCAGCCACTGCGCATATAGGGGCTGCCATTGCAGAGCTTTTTCCCAGTTTTTCTCTCACGGGTTCATTTGGGTATCAATCGGATCAAGCAAGCAATTGGATCACCGGAAATGCTAAAACGTGGAGCTTTGGTCCGGCCGTTTTCTGGCCGGCGATCGACTTTGGGCGCATTCGGGCCAATATCGATCTGCAAAACGCCCTTCAAAGAGAGGCTCTTCTCTCCTATGAACTTACGATTTTGCAAGCTTTAGAAGAGGTAGAGGAGGCGCTTGTCCTCTATTCGAAAGAGACGCTCCGGCTTCAAAACTTAAAAAATCAAGTGTCTGCTCTAAAGGAAAGTAGAGACCTCACAGAAGCGCTTTTCAAAGCGGGCCTCTCATCCTTGAGCACTCTTTTTGATGCAGAAGAACAAGTGCTGCTCGCGGAACTTGAGGAAATTTTAAGCGAGCAAACTTTAAGCGAAGATCTGATTTCCATTTATAAATCTTTAGGCGGAGAGTGGTCATGCTCCTCTACGCCTTGAAAATGTTGATTGGCGACCGGGCCAAATACATCGGCATCATCTTGGGCTTGAGTTTTGCCTCATTCATCATCTCGCAGCAGGCAGCTATTTTCCTTGGATTGATGAGCCGCACCTTCGGCTTCATCACCGATACTTCCCAGCCAAATATTTGGGTGATGGATCGAAATGTCCAGTACATCGATGACATCAAACCGTTAAGAGATACAGAGCTTTTCCGCGTGCAGAGCATCGAAGGCGTCGCATGGGCAGTCCCCTTTTACAAGGGCCTTATCCGCGCAAGGCTTGCCGATGGAAATTTTCAAACCTGCATTTTGATCGGCATCGATGGAGCCACTCTCATCGGGGCGCCTCCGAAGATCTCGCAAGGAAACATCGAAATGTTGAGAATGCCCGATGCGGTCTTTGTCAATGATGTGGGGGCAAGAGATAAACTCTCTCACGATTTTCCCAAAGATCAAAACCCTCTTCGCATAGGCGACCGGCTTGAACTCAATGACAACCGCGCAGTCGTCGTGGGGATCTGTCAAAACTCTCGGACATTCCAATCCCAGCCTGTCATTTACACAACGTATGAGCGGGCCCTTGCCTACTCCCCGATTGAGCGAAAACTTCTCTCGTTTGTCCTCGTCCGCTCCAAGCCAGGCGTAGATCCAGCCGTCCTCTGCAGAAAAATCACCGCAATCACAGGGCTTGCCGCCTATACTTCTTTGGAATTTAAAAAACTCACTATTTCCTATTACATAAAATATACCGGCATTCCGATCAATTTTGGAGTCGCAGTCATTCTTGGCTTCATCATCGGGGTTGCCATCGCGGGGCAAACTTTCTATAATTTCACGCTCGACAATCTCCGCTATTTCGCAACCTTCAAGGCAATGGGGGCAGACACAAAATTATTAACGCAAATGATTTTGGTCCAATCTTTCTGGGCAGGCGCCATCGGCTGGGGAATCGGGGTCGGTGCGGCCTGCCTCTTTGGCTTTCTTTCCAGATCCACCGAACTTTCTTTCCGGATGCCCTGGCCCCTTTTCTTACTCACTGCACTCTCCATTGCCCTCATCAGTATGTTCGCCTCCTGGATCAGCATGAGAAAGGTGCGAAAACTAGATCCCGCTATCGTATTTAAGAGTTAAAAAAAATGCTTGCCGTCAGTTGCAAAAACATCAAAAAATCCTACACCACAGGAACGACGACCGTACAGGCCTTGCGCGGAATCGATCTTGAAGTCCATCCCAACGAACTTCTGATGATCGTAGGGCCGTCGGGCTCAGGAAAAACAACACTCCTCTCCGTCATCGCAGGAATTTTGACGCAAGATGAAGGAGAGTGTCTCATTTTTGAGCGCAATCTCAATGCCATGTCCAACGGAGAAAAAACTGCATATCGCGGCAAAGAAATCGGCTTTGTTTTCCAAGCATTCAACCTCGTCCCCACGCTTACCTCAGCCGAAAACGCAGCTATCCCCCTGATTTTAAATGGCACTCCCCCAAAAATTGCCGAAGCCAAAGCCGCTGAACTCCTAGGCCAGCTTGGCATTCCAGATAAAATAAACACCCCTCCCATCGAGCTATCAGGCGGCCAGCAGCAAAGAGTTGCCATCGCAAGAGGATGTCTCCATAATCCCAAACTCATCGTCTGCGATGAGCCAACTGCTTATCTCGATCACGACACGGGCCATAAAGTGATGGAACTTCTCAAAACAACCGCATTGAAAGAAAACCGAGCCATCATCGTCGTAACCCACGACCCTCGCATTTTCGAATTTGCCGACCGCATCGTCAAAATGGAAGATGGGCGGATCGTAGGCTAAGCGCATTTATGGGGCTTTGCCCCAAACCCCACCAAAGGACTGCTGTCCTTATGGAATCCTCTATTTTTTAAAATAACTAAGAAGTCCAGAGGACAGCAGTCGTTTGAACCTATCTCGATTAAATTTTTCGTCGGTTTTTTGGATTATTTTGGCCGATTTTAAATCGAAAAACGGATCAAAAGAACCAGAAAACCGACTGAAACTTTTTATCGAGATAGGTTCTTGGTGGGGTTTGGGGCAAAGCCCCATTAGTATGAGTTAATCCTTGAGCCTTGCAAGAAACCAGGCCCCCCTCTATCATTGTCCGAATAAGTTTGAATTGGACCCATGAAAATAAAAGCTTTAATTCTCTCGACTGGCCTGGCCATGTTTTCTATGTTTTTTGGCTCAGGGAACCTGGTGTTTCCCCTCATGGTAGGGCAAACGAGCGAGGGGCATTTTTGTCTTGCTACGATTGGGATCCTTCTTACGGGTGTCTTGGTTCCTTTTCTCGGCATCTTGGCGATGCTTCTTTTCAATGGCAATTCAAATGATTTTTTTTCACGACTGGGGAAGCCTGCCACTTTTTGGTTTCCATTGATTGCCCTTTCTCTGATGGGGCCATTTGGGGTTTTGGCACGCTGCATTACGGTTGCCCATGGAGCTTTTCGTCTCCTTATGCCTGAGAGTTCCCTCTGGTTCTTTAGCATTGTTGCCTGTGCAGTTATTTTTGTGCTGACGATTCGCAAAAATAAGATTGTCCCCGTGCTAGGGTCTGTTTTGACTCCCTTTCTTTTGCTGTCGCTTGCGGCAATTGCCGTTTTTGGGCTTCTTTCAGTCGATTTGCCTGCCGCTCCACCGTCTGGGGGCTGGCCGAGCTTTAAGCAGGGGATTTTTCAAGGGTATCAAACCATGGATCTCTTGGCTGCGTTCTTTTTTTCTAGCTTTGTGATCAAGCATCTGAGGAATCATAAGACGATCCAGAGCGATCCGGGAAAATCGATGCCTACTTTTTTGAAATCGGCACTACTCGGGGCGGGGTTACTATCGGTGATTTATTTCATTCTGGTGCTTTTAGGGACTATTTACGCCCCTCAGCTGGCAGCAGTTCCGCCGCAAGAGATGCTTGGTTTTGTGGCGCAGCAGTCCTTGGGTGCGTGGGCAGCTCCTGTCGTCTGTGTTGCAGTGGTTCTCGCCTGTTTAACGACCGCGATTGTCCTCACCTCTCTTTTTGCCGATTTTTTACGCAAAGAGGTGACCCGCGACCGGATCAGCCCCGCAACCGCATTGATCACGACTTTGGCAATCGCCTTCTTTACCTCCACCCTTGAATTTTCTGGGATTGCAAAGATCCTTGGACCCATTCTCGAGGTGACCTATCCGGCGCTCATTGTGCTGACTGTACTGAGTATCCTTCATAAACTTTGGGGATGGAATACAGTCCGGATGCCGATTGCCGTAGCTTTTCTCCTCAAGCTTCTTTTCCGCGCTGTTTAAGTATTAAACATAACTTCTAGTCCACCGCCAGGGTGCCCCATTAAAAGAAAAATCTTAAAACCACAGAGCACACAGAGAATAAGAAATGTTCTAACCGAAAATATCTGTTTTTTTCCCCATCTCTGTGAGCTCTGTGCTCTCTGTGGTTAAAAAAAAATTTTAATAATCGATATCCTGGCCTAGCGCCAAAATTTCTTGTGTGAAATAAAAAAATTTGTAAAATTCCTGCCTCGAACAACCCCCAACTTGTGAGGTATCAATGCAATAGATTCGAATTTATCTTGGGAATCAGCAGAATCCTTTCCGCAACAGGGTTCATTCAACGGATTGCCTGTGTTTATTTTGGATGGGAAAAATGCAATCCGCTCTGCCCAATTTGAGACGAGACAAAAAGAATCTTTCTCTTTCAAAGATCGAATTGAGCCAAAAATGAGTCGTATTAGCGAGGTCGGCTTCGAGTACAAACACACCAATTCAGACGGAAGCTCCAGCAGCATAAGAACTGAAATAAAGCTGGATACAACCAAAAATAGAGATAGAGAAAGCTCTTCCTCTGCAAATCATGAAAACGAGACCTCCACATCCTCTGAAGTAGATAACCGCGACCGCGACACGGATCGTAAATAATATGAAAAAGAAGAGATTCTTATTGTTTATTCTATTTATAACCATTGGAATCTCTTTTTGTTTTATCCCTTCTTGCAAAAAAAATGCCATAAAAATCCCGGTCATTTTTACTGTCAATCCTTACAATCCATTAATAAAATCAACCATTCAAGGGAAAGATTATACCCTTCTTGTTGATTCAGGCGCTTCTGAGAATTTATACCTAGATGAAAATGTATTTGACCAGGTGAAAAAAGGCGAGCTGAAAAGGACGCTCAAAATATACGATTTAAGGGGAAATTTTTACAATTGGGAAACATATTCGATTTCAGATGTTAAAGTTGGGCCTATCGATTTATTTAATTATGAAGTTGTGAAGGAAAGCCCTGATTTTAATGAAAATACAGCTCTATGGACTTTTATAAAAAATCCAAAAAACCGGGATTCCCATGGGAGAATCGGCTGGCAATTCTTTGAAAACTATTGCACTCTTTTTGATTTTCCAAACTCTTCTATTTTTATTGCCAAAAAAATAGAAGAGTTAAAAAAGGAAGGCGTTTTAAAAATAGAGAATTTTATCCCTATTCCGTTTGCAATCCAAGAAGGAGCGCTTGTTTTATCCATCCAAACAGCCCTTGGCAAGCACCAAGTAATTTTAGACACTGGAGCCACTTTTTGTACATTAAGGGCTACTAAAGTACCTCTAAATAAAATAAAGCAATCACCTTCAGGCAAATGCTATTTCCCAAGCAGTAAACTAATTTTTGGAGATTGCGATTTTGGAGACTGGAAATTCGCTGTAACCGATATCACTGAATTATCGAGTGTAGATGGTGTTTTAGGTACGGACTTTTTTTTAGAACATGCTGTCTATTTTGATTTTGCAAATAAAATCGCCTATATCAAAAAACCAGAAGGCTCTATTGCCACTCAATGGAGAAGATGCAAATACTATTTGACTCAGTTTTTTCTAAGGAATTTTTCTGATTTACCCAAAGTGGAGAATGTCTGATTGAGGCTATATCCTGTTCGGATTCTGAGCATTTCGAGGCAATCTCAAAAAAAACCGAAGTTGTATGGAACGGAAGAAAGGTAAAGCCGCTTTCCTCCGAAGATAGCGTCGCAATTTCAATAACCTGGGAGTTTAAGTCGCAGAGACTGTTTGCTTTCTAGATCTAGAAAAAAACAGGATCCGCTTCGCGGGCAGGATCGTCGAGGCG
>JAZKAZ010000118.1:0-5159 GCA_040388845.1 Chlamydiota bacterium
ACGCTTATTATTTTTTATTTGTTATCTTTTTTCGTTTTGATTTATTTTTTGGAAATTCTGATTCATTGCAGCATTCGCTAAAGAACTTTGCTATTTGTTGCTTCGTTATTTTGCCTTCTGCTGTGTTTACTACAAGTTCTTCTAAAATTAGGGTTTGTTCTTCCGTGAACTTAATATGAATAAAATTTTGCCTGAGGAAAGTTAGGGCGGCCATAGTACCGCTTCTTTTATTTCCATCTACGAATGGATGATTGCGAATAATATGAAATAAATAAGCTGCCGCCTGATCAAAAATCGTCGGATGGAGATATTCTCCAAACATTGCGGCTTTTGGCATTTCGATCGCTGAAGCCAATAACCCTAGATCTCTGATTCCTTCTACGCCGCCATATTTGCGAATGATTTCAGCATGGTCATCTATGATTTCTTGCAGAGTGATAAAAATCATCGTTTCGATAGCCTTTTCATTAAAGCATCGTTCTCTTTTAACACTTGTCTAAATGTATCTGTATGCAAATGATCATTCACTGCCTGTACAGATTGAATAAGAATTCCCCCATTTGGATCTACAGTGATTTGAAATAAAGCTTTATCTTCATCAAGCCCAGCTGCCTGTAAAAGCGCCTTATCTATCACTAAAGCTCTACTATTCCCATGGTGAATGAGTGATTTAATCATGTAAACTCTCCTTTATGTATATACATATGTTACAACAGTAATTTTTTTAAGTCGACATAAAACATAAGCTTTTAAGCCATAGTATGTTGCAATTTATATTTTTAACTCTACACGAACGTAGGATTGCAGAAAAGTCGCTAAGTCATTAAGTTTAGTTGTATTCAAAAGGATTTTTACTATGGCTCAAATCACTCTTAAGGGAAAACCCATCCATACACTGGGAAACTTTCCCACTCTCAATACAAAATCTGCCGACTTTCACCTAGTCGATAAAGATCTGAAGGACCGCACGCTCCATGAATTCCAGGGGAAACGAAAACTGCTTGCAACGGTTCCCAGTCTCGACACAGGCCTATGCAGTCTGATGACCAAACACATCAATGAATTTGCAAAAAAACACCCCGACTTTATATTTCTAGTCATTTCGGCAGATCTCCCTTTTGCGCAAAAGCGGTTTTGCGAGGCGGAGGGCGCCCATAATGTAATGACTTTATCGATGATGCGCGATAAAGAATTTGGAAAAACTTACGGTGTTTTGATCCAAGATGGTCCCTTGGCCGGAATCTTGGCTCGCTCTCTTTTTGTTTTAGATGAAAAAGACCATGTCCTTTATGCAGAGCTCGTGCCGGAGATTGGGAACGAGCCTAATTACCATAAGGCCTTTGAAATCCTTCAGGGACATCGGTAGGAGCAAAGTCAAAGCTTGCTCGCAATATAAATGGAGCTGAGGATGAGACCTGCCGGCAATAATTTCTTGGCTCCGCCTGAGAGGATCTCTAGGGATAGGGAAGTGATTTTACGATTGATTGCATTCGTTGTTTTCTGAGCTGAGGAGGTAACCTTTCGCCTGCTATCTACGAGATGCATACCATAAGAAACTCCAAGCCCGACACAGCCTTCAAAAATTTCCGTGATCCCGTTTATTTCATCGATGATCGGTACGTATTTGCCATTTTCTATCCGACGATCGATGATGAAGGCGACCTCTTCAGAAATCCGATGAAGTTTTTGGCAGCAATAAGACATCTTTCCTCCTTAGATATATAGTAAAAAATACACATGCTTCTAATTAAGGTCAATCATTAAGATCTGACATTCAAAATCTTAAGTTGTATTTTAAAAATACAATGTAGAAACATACAGCATATTGCCATATACAATATGACTAACTTATGGTAGTATGGAGGAAAAGAGGTCATAGATTATGAGAGTTGAAAAGAATAAGGCTCCAAAAAAAGTCCATGTTACCTTCTCCATTCCAATAGAGGTAAATGCTCTTTTGCATTCCCTTGTAGAAAAACGAGGATTGAGTAATTTTGCAACGAAAGCATTACAGAGAGCTTTGAAGGACGAACAGAGCGCTCTAAAAAAGGCCTATTTGGCTGCAAATAAAGACCCCGACAGAAAGAAGGCAATCACCGATTGGGCTGGATTGGACACAGAGGCGTGGGATGACTAAATATCCTAAACGCGGCGAAGTTTACTGGGTCAATCTCGATCCAACTATTGGATCGGAAATCAACAAAAAACGCCCTTGTGTTGTTGTATCAAATGATGCCGGGAATGAGGCGAGCACTCGCGTTATAGTGGCCCCCATCACTTCTTCTGTAAAACATGTTTATCCGTTTGAAGTGAAAGTAGAGATTCAAGGAAAAGACGGAAAAATTCTTCTCGATCAAATTCGCTCGATAGATAAAAAACGGCTGTCTGGCAAACTCGCTTCTTTGGACAGTGATATGATGAAATTTCTCGATAAGGCTTTGAAAATATCTCTAGCCCTGAATTAATCTCTCACATACCGAGGATATTTAGGCTCCCAGACGAGTGCATCGATTCGCTTTTCGATCTCAGAGGGAGTGATGGATGCGACTTTTTCTTGGCATGCTTTTTTTGCCACCGCAATTGCAATCAGGCGGCTAACTCCCCTCACCTCATCGATCTTTGGGAAAAGAGACGCCGTCGGATCTTTAAGCGCGGGCGATACAGAAGCAAGAGTGCGCGCCGCCTCTAGGAACATCGTTTCTGTGATTTGGGAGGCCTTGGCAGCCAGCGCTCCCAATCCAAGTCCTGGAAAAATATAGACATTATTGCATTGGGCAATTTGGTATGTTTTTCCCTCATATTGCACCGGCTGAAAAGGACTTCCTGTTGCAATGATTGCCTGTCCTTTTGTCCATTCGATCAGTTCCTGCGGAGTGCATTCCGCCTTAGATGTGGGATTTGAAAGAGGAAATACAATCGGGTGCTTTGTATGGCGGGCCATTTCTTCGATGATTTCTTGGGTAAAGGCCCCTGCTTGTGCGCAAACGCCGATCAAAATGGTGGGATGCGCATTGGAGACAACATCTAGAAGAGAAATCTGCTCGGGATTGATGATCTTCCAATCTTTGATCCCCATTTGCGGCTGCACATAGGGACGCTGGGATTCATTGATATGGGGACTGTTAAAGTGAATCAATCCGTCAATATCGATCAGATAGATCCGGTGGCGGGCCTCTTCTTGAGAGAGCCCCTCTTCGACCATGGCATGGACTAGCATATCGGCAATCCCAGTCCCTGCGGATCCGCCGCCGAGAATCGCAATCCGCTGGCCTGAGAGCTTTTGCTTGCTCTCTTTGACCGCTGCAAGAAGGCCTGCCAATGTCACTGCCGCCGTCCCCTGAATATCATCGTTGAAAGAAAGAAGTTCGGATCGATACCGGTCCAATAATTTACGAGCGTTGTTTTTGCCAAAATCTTCCCATTGGAGAAGGACTTTTGGATATCGCTTTTTGACAGCTTGGATAAAGCGGAAGATAAAATCATCGTATTCGGCGCAGCTTAAGCGGGGATGACGCCAGCCTAAATAGAGCGGGTCTTTGATCAGATCGGGATTATTGGTTCCTACATCGAGGAGAATGGGAAGAGTGCGCGCGGGATGAATCCCCCCAAAAAGAGTGTAGAGAGAAAGCTTGCCGACAGGAATTGTCATGCCGCCTATCCCCTGATCTCCAAGGCCTAAAATCCGCTCCCCATCCGTCACAACAATCACATCCACCCGCTCTTGAGGATTTTTTTCAAAGATCTCCTCTATTTTATCTTTCAGCGTATAGCAGAGGTAGAGTCCTCTTTGATGAAAATAAATGGAGCTATACTGAACAGCTGCCTCTCCTACCGTCGGAGTATAGATAATGGGCAGCATTTCAGCCGGATAGCGAGAGACAAATTGATAGAAAAGAAGCTCGTTTCGATTCAGCAGCCCCATCAGAAAGTCATATTTGCCAAGGGGCGTCCGTTTGCGGCTGAAATTGTAATAAGATCTTTCGATTTGTTCATCTACCGAAGAGATATGGCTCGGCAAAAGACCATTCAGAGCAAACTGATCCCGCTCTTCTTGGCTGAAGGCTGTCCCTTTGTTCAACAAAGGGGTGTTGAGAATCTCAGGCCCAAGGCCCTTTACCCGGACTACAGCTTCTTTTGACGTCATGGATTTCTCATCCTCTATTTTTGTTTTCTTTGTCAAGAAGCCATCAGAGAGGCTGCGGATTCATTTGGAGCTTTTTAAACAGGAACATCACCACTCCCATCCACACGATGAAGACAGCGATGGAAAGGGAGCTGATCCAGGAGAAAAGAGACGCCCCGGCAATGAGTTGGAGCGCTAAGATGCAAAGCGATACAACCGCTTTCGATGTGCGGTAGGCAAAAACATCGATAATTGCTTTTGCTCGAAATTTTTCATCCAGCTGCAGAGGGATATAAAGCATCTCTCGAATCACCCCGAAAAGAGAAAAATCGACCGACTTGGTAAACACATAGGCAAAAGAAATCATGGCAAATGTTGGATGGACCCAGGAAAATAAAGCGCTAATCCCAAGGGTCAATGGAACTAAAAAATGACTTCCCCGCAAGCCTAGAAAGTAGATCAGCACAAAACCGCCGATAAATTGGAAAACCGCACTCAAACAATTCATCAGACTGATGAGCCTGCCGCAATATTCTGTGCGCAGGTCTTTATCCAGGATATTGATTTCGAGTTTGGCATTGAATTGATACTCAATGAGAGCAACCGATATTTGCATCAGCACAACGAGCAGCAAAATTCCTAAAAGAAAAGGAGAGCGGCGGATCATCGCAAACCCTTCTCTCGGTCTCGGATCAGGCGTCAAATCCTGTTTAAAAGAGGTGTCTTTTAGACCGCTTCTCCGAAAAGCCATGGTATAGGAAAAAAGGAGTCCTAAATAAAGAGGACAAGTGAAGAAAAAGAGATGTTCAGATCCAATTTCAACAGCGAAAAAGCCAGGGATTAGACTTGCCAGCACAGATCCGACTGTCCCCATTCCAAAAATGGCCCCATAGATGAATTTTGCACGGCCGGCTGGAATTGTAGTATGGATCATTGACCATAACTGTTTAAACATAAGGAGGATATAAATGTCTTTCCAGGCAAAATGAAAGAAAATCAATTGGGGAAATGAGGTGAGAAAAAGCGCGCAGATCAG
>JAZKAZ010000119.1:0-16688 GCA_040388845.1 Chlamydiota bacterium
CCTCTGTGTCTCTGTGCTCTCTGTGGTAAAAACTGATCATAAGTGCATTAGGAAAAATATTTTCACCCACTTTCTTTTTCCACATAAACTTTTTGACGCAGTGATACATGCGTCTCTAAGTCTTCTCCGATGAGCGTTTTTTTCCCTCCTCGCCCATGGCGATCACGCCCTAGTTCGATCATTTCAAAAAAAAGGGGATCGATCTGGATATGCGATTGACTGCACCACTCCTCGATTGTGTCTTTGGTTAAAGGAGGTTTACTTTGCGTGTGGAGTTCGGCAAAGATTTTGCCCGCCACATTAAATCCAAAAAAAACGGAAATCAAATCGAGATGGGCGTGGGAAAAGCAAATTTTCTGTTGGACAGGCTCCAGTTTGATATAATCGAGTAAGCACGGATAGCCCACTCCCTGGCTCAGATCGCATTTTTTTGTCCCTTTCAGCATCCTGTAGTAAACCTTTTGTAAGGACTCATGATTGAGTTCCAATTTTTCAAGAAGGAGCGGGACCTTTTTTAATTGAGCCAGTTTGGCAGATTCGAGGAGCGTATCTAGAAATTGATATTCCAGACGGGCCTTGTTTTCGAAAAGAGCGCTTCCGTAAAATTGGGATAAAAGCCTTGCCGTCAGTTCGTAGAGTATGGGATTCTGTTCACGCCCCTGCTCGAGAAGAGGCCAGAGATTGATTTTGGCGCATTCGCCGTTCAGCGTGATCGCAGGTGTCTTTTTTTCTTTTTTGGCAGCAGCTGCCGTAGACTTTTCAGGCTTCTCCTCATCTGCAGCTTCCCCTGATTTTTCCCGAGAGAGATTTCCGTAAAAATCTACTTGGCAGCGATTTAAGATTTCGCGATTTGCCCGCTCATGGCCGAGATACGTTGAGCGAAGCCGGTTTGATCCCAGCTGTTTTTCTCTGAGAGTCCAAAATCCAAAAGAGAGCATCAAAAGAAGAGAGAAGACAAGCCCGAGGATATTCATGGTTTTTGCCCTCCTTCAAAATATGTTACTATAGGCAATGAGGAAGGTAAAAGAAAGGAAAAATGAACGGGACTCTTTTGATTTTCTTGAGTTAAAATCAGGCGGATGATGGAGGGGGCGTCCATCCGATTTTTCGGCCACCTGCTTTTCCATTCAATCGTTGTATTGACCGAGCGCGTTTTTTCTTTTTTATCGGGCTCTCCTCCCTTCTTCTCTGCCAGAAATTCAAACTCGAAGACTCCCACAGAAGGGAGAAGAATTTCTTTGCGCCAAACCCCTTTCTTTCCCTTTTCAATTGGCCAAATCGCAAGGCTCAAGTTTTTCGTGGAGTCCACGTAGATCCGCCCAATCACAGGGCCGCTGAAGGCGGGATCGGGATCGATCCCATTGTCGAAAATAGCAATCAGGCTATCTTTTTTCCCATCTGCAAAAAATTTCGAATAAAGAGGGGAAAATTCCGTTTCCCGGCTGATTCCGCTGAATACAGATTGGAGCCGCATTTGAAGATGTTGTCTCGCTGTAATTTCATTGCGGGCCTGTTCCAATTTTTTTTCTACTTTTGTGCTTTCTACAAAAAAAGAAAAAAGAAACGTCAATAAAATTCCTGTCAAGGAAAGGGCGATCAAAATTTCAAAAAGAATAAATGGCCTTAGGCAGTATTTCTTTTTTTCATCGTGTAAAACCCAAGACCGCAACCGAGGAGCAAATAGGCGGCAAAACTGACCCAATCTGGCAAAAGCCCCGGGGCGTCTGCAGGGATGAACCCGGCAAGAGTTAGAAAGGCAATCGCCACACCTACGCACGCATCGCCTCCAATGAGTCCCGATGAAATGAGGATCCCTTGCTCTTGCGAATAGACTTCAGAAGAATTTCGATTGACATAAGCCCTCACAAGACCGCCGACCATTGTAGCAGTGCTGAGCGAAAGAGGCAAATAAAGGCCGAGGGCAAAGGGAAGAACGGGAATGCCGAGAAGGATCATAATGATTCCTACTACAATTCCAACTCCCACAAGCGTATAGGGAAGGCCGCCTCCAATCACGCCTTTGACAATCATCGCCATCATGGAGGCCTGCGGAGCAGGCATCGCCTTGGATCCAATTCCATAGGCCTGATTGAGGACATAAACGGTGTACCCAAGCGCAAGCGACGGAATGATGACGCCGATGATCTCGGCAATTTGCTGCGAGCGCGGAGTGGAACCCAAAAGATAGCCCGCTTTTAAATCTTGAGCAGTGGTTCCTGCCATGCAGATCGCACAGCAAGCCACGCATCCCATGGTCATCGCAGAAACCAAATAAATCCGCTCTGTCCAACCGAGAAAGACGAAAATGATGCAGGTGATCAAGATGGTAGTGATCGTCATGCCGGAGACGGGATTCGAAGTGGAGCCTACTAGGCCGCAAGTGAGCGATGTGACTGCCACAAAGAAAAAGCTAAGAACCGTGAGAAGAACAATGGTAAGCAAGTTCATCGGGAGCGTCGGGAAAAGCCAGAGAAACAAAATGATCGCAACCGATCCAATCAAAAGCCACGCCATCGAAATATCTTTTTCCGTTCGAGGAAGATGCTCTCTTGCCTTAAAGCCGCCAAAGAGCTCCGAGACGCTGACATGGATTGTTTTATAGAGAAGCGGCGCAATCTTCACCAAACTGAAAAGGCCACCTATGGCCAAACATCCAGCTCCAATATACCGGACATACTGATCCCAAATATCATCTGGAGACATCTGTGCAATCGGCACTACAGAGGGGTAAATCGAAACAGTGCCGAGGCCAAATTCGGAAATCAGCGGAATCAGCGCCCACCAGGCAAGCGCCCCGCCTGCAAACATAAGACAAGAGATTCTAGGTCCAATGATATAGCCGACGCCGAGCAGCGCGGGCGTCGCATCGATGCTGAATTCAGCGCGTTGAAAAAACCGAAACGTCCAACTGGGAGCTTCTTTCCAAAGATAGAATCCATTGGAGCAAATCTTATAACGGCCCGCAGCAAGAACACCCCAGGAGGCCATCACAGCCGCATGACGGCTCGACTCTCCCGCTTTTTGAATCTCTGCGCAGGCAGTCCCTTCGGGAAACGGCAGTTTTTTATGCTCATGGACAATCAAGTATCTCCGCATAGGGATCATGAAAAGAATCCCTAAAACGCCTCCGAGAGAAGAGAGGATAAAAATTCGCCCAATGGAGGGCGTTTCTCCCAAAAGAATCAAAGCAGGAATTGTGAAGATGACGCCCGCTGCGAGTCCCTCGCCAACCGTTGCGATCGTCTGGACAATATTATTTTCTAAAATCGTGCTATTTCGAAACAGCAGCTTTAAAATTGCCATCGACATGATTGCAGCAGGGATAGACGCAGAAATCGTGGTGCCGATCTTGAGGGCAAGATACGCATTGGCCACTGCAAAAAAAAAGCCGAAGAGCATTCCGAGAAAGGTGGCTCTGAGGGTGAATTCCCGCATGTGAGAGGTAGATGGAACGTAGGGTTGAAATGTATTTTGTTCATGATGGGTCATGCGGCTCTCCTCTTCTTAAGAATGACCTATGCACAATTCCAATTTTTTACTCCAGAAGAAAGAGATAGCGCTGAATTTAATCCAACACAAATTAAGATTTAGGAGTTTTGTCTACTGGAGCCTCTTTCGGCGGGGACACAAGCGGGCGCCTCAGAGCAAGGAGGCGGAAAACATAATGAGACTCTTTTTTTTTGGGAGTTTCCTCCTCCTTTTTCTTTTTTTGGAAAAGTTTGGGCAAAAAATCAATCTCTAGAACAAATGTACGATAGATTGCACCCGCCTTTCCCTCTGCTTCTCCCATGCATTCCAAGGTAAAGGTTCTTTTCACCTCTTTTGTTTTCCATCCAGGAATTTCTATTTTTGCTGGAGGAAGAGAGATCGGATCTGTTTTCGAGCCCCTTTCAGGAAGCTCTTCCCAACGAATCTCGTTTTTTAACAACATTTCCTTGATCTCTGAAAAAGTCCAATCTGCTAATCTTTCCCGCTCCATCTGTTCGAGAAATTTCATTTCGGCGCGGTACAGCTTCAACGGCTGATTCACGAGTGGAGCCGCACAGAGAGTCACCAGAAGAAGAGCAATTAATATCTCAAGAAGGATAAATGTTCTTTTTTTCATAAGAGTTCTAGATTATAATTGATTGCTCCAAAAGCCGAAATGTTTTTTTTGTTGAGCATTTGCCCTGAAATTAATTGACTTTATAGAGAACCTTATTATATAGTTGAAGCACTATGGTACAAACAAAAGCTCTTTATAACCTTTTACGCTTAAATGCGGCCGAAGACCAAACCCTTGCAGCAAAGCCTTGGGCAATCGAAGACCTTCGAGCT
This sequence comes from Chlamydiota bacterium, assembly GCA_040388845.1. Classification (GTDB taxonomy): domain Bacteria; phylum Chlamydiota; class Chlamydiia; order Chlamydiales; family SM23-39; genus JAZKAZ01. The sequence continues at coordinate 4,318 of JAZKAZ010000119.1, forward strand.
ATCCCCCAAAGCGAGCTTTTTTCCCGTCTTGCGAAAAAAGATATCCGCCTTGACAAGGGAGGATTCATCGTGTTTGCTGAAAATTGCGATACTCCGGAAGAGCTCGCCGACCTTCTTTTACCCGACGAGGTAGACGAAGAATCCTATGACGCCCTTTATCTGGTCATCTTTGAACTTTGGCGAAGGTTGCTTCCTGAAAAACAATCTCTTTCGATTTTTTGCGATGAGCTCGATTGCCAAATCGCTTATTTTGATGAAGATCGAGAAGTAAGCGATGAACCTCTTCAAGACGCTCTCTCCAATTTGCTTGAAATCCTCGATGAAAATGCCGATGCCGGAGTTGAACCTCATAACGTTTTTGCTGCCATCAGCGAATACTGCGCCCACGATCTGGAGAGTTTTATCTACGATTATATCGCAGATCTCCTCGATTGCGGCAATCCAACCTATGCCGAAGAATTGATCGAAGGATTTTCCCCCTATTTAAGAGAGCCTGCCTCCTTTGATTTCCTCAAAGCTCGTCTGGTTTCATTTACCGATACCCCCCACGCAAACCGACTCATTCGAAAAATCCTAGAAAATGAAAACGCCTTACCTGAATTGATCGAGATCCTTGCCTTTTTAGCTGAGAATGGAGATCACGATCTCTTTGTGTCCACAGTGAAAAAGATTTTCCCATTTCTCAAAACAGAAGAAGAGTTCCTGGAACTCTTGGAAATCGCCGGCGACTATTACCGCCGTTTGGATCAAGATGGAGTCGAGCAATCCATTCTAAAACTGATCAAAAAACGGGAAAATAGAGTAGGCTCGCTCAGTCCAACCGATCCCGATCTCAAAGCGCTTCTTCAAATTATGGCCAAGTCTCATTAGGAACTATAAGATCGCAATCGGCTGAAATCGAAGGTAGTCGCAAGACGTAAGCACATAACGGACATTATTTTTTTCTCCAAAAAGAGAGTGTCCTGGCCCAATATTGTGCAGATGACCGAAAACACAGATTTGGATCCCATTTTGCTCCAGAATTTGTCCAGCGCGAGACGGCTCCTTTAAATCAGCTCCAATGGGCGGGTAATGAGTCATCGCAATCCGAACAGCTGCCTTCGGATCGAGCGCTTTGAGACTCATTTTCAATCTTTCCAGTTCTCTCTCAAAGATTTTCTGCGAGAGATCTTCCTGGATCATCTCTTCTAAATTTTTCTCTTTTTCGCGGGGATTTTCCCGAAATTCGATATAAGAGCCAAAAGAATATTCAGGGGTGTCCCAAAGTCTTGCGCCCCCGATGGCCACGTCTTTCCAATGAAATGCATTATTCTGAATCAGATGGATCGAGGGAGGCAGAACCTCTGCGATTTTTTTCAGAGATCCCCACCAATAATCGTGGTTCCCTTTAATCATCACCTTTGTTCCCGGCAAATCATCTACCCATTGCAAATCGGGAACAGCGTCTTCAAGTTTTAGCGCCCAAGAAAGATCTCCCGGAACCAAAACTAAATCCGCAGGATCGATCATGCTTTTCCAATGCGAGGCAATTTTTTGCGCATGATTTTCCCACTGGGGACCGAAGATATCCATGCTTTTGTTCTTCACTCCAAAACTTAAGTGAAGATCTCCAATGGCCCAGATGCGGAATTTTCTCATATTTGTCTACTTTATCGATTTATGCGATCGAAGTCAAAGATCTCCTACCAATCCGTCAGTTGAGAACCCAATAAAGCTCTTTCCCAAAGCATTTTTCCCGTCAAGGGGTGGATACAGGTCAGATGGTGCGTTGTCCCAAAGCACTCTCTTGAAAAAATAAAAAGACAATCGTCTGCGACTTCCCAAGAAACAATCGTAGAAAGAAATGGCAGCTCCCAAAGAACTCTCCCATGAATTGGATGGATGCAAGTGAAAAAAAATCCCGCGCCATCGCACCCTTCAGAAAAAATGAACACTAAGTCGCACCCGATTCCCCACGAAATGATTTTAGAGCGAAAAGGCCATTCCCAAAGAAATGTCCCCTTCAAGGGATCGATGCAAGAAAAGAAACATTCTTCGCCAAAAAACCCGTTTGAAAAAACAAAAAGCCAATCGCCTCTGATTTCCCAAGAACGAATTCTGGAGTGAAAAGGAAATTCCCAAATCTGCTTTCCAAAACGGTCAAAGCAGGTAAGACAATCCCATTCATCAAATGGAGAAACGACAAAAATATGATGCCTGCTGCAAGCAAGGGGTCTCTCGCATGAGTCTCCCCCAAATCCCCATCTTGCAATGACCAAAAAACACAAAAATCCCAAACGATACACAAGAGTCCTATTGATTCATCTGCGCCCAGAATGAGATATTTAATATACATAACTTATTTAATCTACAGCAAAGGATCAATGCGCCGTCCAAAGCGTAAAGTAGCTTTACATTTTCATGCAGATGTGTAAAAACAAAAATTAGACGGTGTAAAAAATTTCAATAGGATGGCTTATGAACAGCAAAAGAATTTTTGGAATTCTCCTTCTAATCGGCGGGATCGCTCTCTTTTTATTTTCTAATTATATTTCGAAGCAGGTGACAGCGGGAAAAGCTGAAATCTCCAGCGCACAATCTCAAGTCGACCAGAGCAACAGTCTTTTCTCTCTGAATCCCGTATCTAAAGAAGTGGGCAAGGGACTTACTGGCTCTGCGCAAAGAAAAATCGACGCAGGCAATCAAGAAGTCAACGAATACGAAAGACTTGCTGGCTGGTTGAAGATCGGCGGAGGCATTCTGCTCATTGTAGGAATTGGATTTTTGATCTTGGGCAAAAAAAAATAAGAGCTTTTTATATATCACCAACAACCTGAATAATCGGATTTTTCAGGTTGTTTTATAGCATGAGAGATTCTGTAAACCGCTTTCCGGTTATCACCTCAATGCCGTTGTCCTGTCTTTCCCGCTTCAGTTCCTGAACAACTTGGAAAGAAGGAAATCGGTATTTCTCATGAAAATATCGAAGCGCATGGCTCATTGAATCATCCGAGTGCTTCGCCTCTATGATTCGTTCTATCTTTTCATCGCAAACCAGCGCGAAATCGACTTCTTGCCGTTCTTTCGTCTGCAAATAATGAAGACTATATCGCTCTGCCTCGTAATCAATTTTGGCAAATGTGTGCTTGAGCAAACAAAATGCAAGCAGGTTTTCGAACCTGGCTCCTGCATCTCCATTGACCAATCCGTTATCGAAAAAATAGATTTTTGGCTCCTTCAAAAGGCTGCGTGCGATATTTTTGGAAAAAGGCGTAACCCGAAAGACGATATATAGCGCTTCGAGAATTTGAATATATTTCCTGACTGTATTGGGAGAAATTGCAATGTCTTCAGCTAATGATTGGTAAGAAACAGGAGAGCCGACTCTTTTTCTTAATAGTTCAAACAGCAATTGGATTGCTTTGAGATTTTGAATATTATCAAAATCTAGGACATCTGTTCTTAGCAAACTATCTGTATATTGGAGTCTCCATCGGTCAGCATCAACCCGATCCTCTGTTAAAAAAGGCTCTGGAAATCCTCCTCGTTCTAAAAACCGCTCCAAAGGATAGCTGAGTCCCACCTTGACACATTCCGCAGGAGAAAGAGGCATTAGACGATGGAGAAAATATCTGCCTGCAAGAGAATCTCCAACTTGATTGAAAATCTCTAATCTTGCAGATCCTGTAACCAAGATTTTCTGACCTGCAGGTTTTGTATCGTAAATCCCCTTGAGGTAACTTTTCCACTTCGGCATCTTGTGAACCTCATCTAAAATGAGTAATTCTGTAGACGGTAGCCAAGCCTCCTTTTGTAGGATCTTCCGATCCTCCAGCCGGTCATAATTTAAATAGGTCGAAGAGGAAAACTCTTCTGCGATTTCTTTAGCTAGAGTGGTTTTCCCAGCTTGGCGGGGGCCGGCTAAAAAAACCATCTTCTTGGGAAGATCGCGTAATATTGCCTCTTTTTGGAATCTCTTCATATCTGACTATTCTGCACGATATTGCGAAAAAGTCGAGACTTTTCTGCAATCCCGTGCAGAATAGTCAAGCTAAAAAGACGTAACACATTGACATATAGATACTTATCAAAACTCAAAATGATCGGGGATCTGAGTGCCTGAAACTACGATGATGATCCCATCTCTTACGAAAATACCCTCTCCATCGTAGTGCTGTATTTTTTTTGTGTTGAGAAGCTTTACATGATTGCCGATCTGGACATGTTCATCAATGATTGCCTTTTCAATTGTGCAATGCTCTCCAATCCAGTAATTGCCTCCCGCAGCTTTTCCCTCTTGAAGAGGCGGCATGTAAAAATGATTCCCTAGCATCACCGTATCGCGAATGATTGACCCTTTTTTGATATGGGAGCGAAGACCGATCACACTATTGGAAATTTCATCTGCATCAATGATACATCCTTCGCAGATGATGGATTGGACGATTTTTGCGCATTTGATCTTGGGGCCAGGCAAAAAGGTAGATCTTGTATAGATTGGATTTTTTTCATCATAGGTATTGAGGCCTTCTGTAGATCTAGTCAAAATCAAATTGGCCTCATAATAAGAGGCAATCGTCCCAATATCTTCCCAATACCCGCAATAAACAAAGGCAAATGTTTTCCCTTTTTTTACGGCTGTATTGATCAAATGGTGTCCAAAATCTGCTCTTTGATCTTCTTGGAGAAGAGCCGAGAGGGCATCTCGTTTAAAAACATAAATGCCCATCGAGCCGAGATAGACCGGTTCCTTGTGGGATTTGACCTTCCATTCATCAAAGAAGTTTTGCGAAAGAACAAAGGGGGACATCGCCTCTCGATCTTGCGGTTTTTCAAAGAAATCGGTGACTGTGCACTCTCCATTGATCTTCAATAGCCCCATCCGCTTCGCATCTTTTTCAAGCACAGGGATCGATGCGATTGTCAAATCAGAGTTTTTTGCCTGAGCAAATGCAATCATGTGCTGAAAATTGATATTGTAGAGCTGATCTCCCGATAAAATTAGAAAGTAGTCGGCGCTCGATTTTAAAATCGTAGGTAAATTCTTGCGCACCGCATCGGCAGTCCCCGCAAACCACTGCTTTTCTCCCTTTTCATTTTCTTCAGGCGTCAATACATCGACAGAGCCTGGGTTATAGGAATCAAAATGATACGTTTGACTGATATGGTGTTGGAGCTCTCCTGAAAGATATTGGGCAATGACAAAAATTTGGCGAAAATCAGAATTGATTGAATTAGAAATGGGAATATCAATGAGTCGATACCGCCCGCCATAGGAAACTGCAGGTTTTGAGTGATGTATTGTGAGAGGATGGAGACGCGTCCCCTGACCGCCTGCAAGAATGACTGTAGCCACTTCGATCGTTTGCTTGCGCATAAACCGCACCATAAGGAAGAGCGATTTCTCTGGCAAGAGGGGGAAATTTAGAACGAATTTTTTCTATACTTTTAATGGAGGGCTAATAGAAACTCTCCTCTCCCAAAAAGGACAATTCCTATGGCCATAGCAATAATAAAACAAAACTACTCCCTTTCTAACTCTGAATCCATTGAGACAGAGAAATACCAAAGAAAGATGCGAGTATTTTTTGCACCCCCAAGACCTCTCCTCGTGGACACCATTTTCAATCAGGCAACAAAGCATCTGTATACTCCGGCCTACATTGCCTTGAACAATCTATCCGATAAAAAAAAATATCTTCAATACCTTTGCAATTTGTCCCACGATCTGGCTTTGCTTGAATACATGCTCCTCACAACCAATCCCAGTATCCCCGTTCTACCAGCTCTTTATCGCACAGAGGCCATCGCTCTAGACATTGGGAGCCTCGGAGGCACTCAATGCACAATTTCTAAGTGCATGAGATCTTTTAAGCGCTCCAGCTATCTAATGGGGCTCTCTCAAGCTCCTCACCGTCTTCTGGCCCATCTTTCCGTCCATTATTGGGGGTTTTTATCCGGTGGGTCTGATATCACATCGAAAATCAGTAAAACTTGGGGAAAACATTCCGTTGCTTTATATCGCTTTAAGTCTTCTAGAGCAGCGCTGCACCATGAATTTCAAGAGCAGATGCACAAGCATTTTAAGTCGCTCTCTAACAAGGAGTTCCAAGAATTCCAAAGCGAGGTCCCGAAAGCTTGGAAGTTTCTTCTCCATCAAATATCAGGTAGATTCGATCGCGCCTTTCAGACCGGGAGCAAATAGATTGGCATTGTAGCTGGATCTAACGAAGGGACCGCAGTACATGTATTTAACGCCCAATTTGAGACCAAACTCTTCATAGAGTTTAAACTGATCGGGGTGGATGAATTCTTTCACACGGAGTTTTTTTTGACTTGCCTGGAGATACTGACCCATTGTGATGATGTCGCATCCCGCATGATGGAGGTCTTGGATCGTCTCTTTTACTTCCGCCTCTGTCTCTCCGAGTCCCAGCATCATGCCTGATTTTACGAAGATGGCTTTGCCCGATTTTTTGGCATGGGTTAGAACCTGGAGCGTTCGCTGATATTCCGCCCTGTGGCGGACGCGGGGCGTAAGCGAGCGGACCGTTTCGATATTGTGGTTGAAAATCTCCGGCTTTTGCAAAAGGACAAGATCCAAACAGTTGAAATCCCCTGAAAAATCAGAGGTGAGCACTTCGATAGTGACGTCCCTGTTTTCCCGCCTGATTTCTTCAATGATTGCCCCGATATGATTTGCGCCCTGATCTGCCAAATCATCACGCGCAACCATTGTGATGACCACATGCTTGAGTCCCAGATCCCGTACCGAGAGCGCAATCCGCCTAGGCTCATCTGCCTCTGGCGCCTTGGGAGTTTTGCTGAAATCGATATCGCAAAATCCGCAATTGCGCGTGCATTCTTTCCCGAGAGCGAGAAACGTGGCTGTTTTTTTCGTGTAGCATTCGAGCCTGTTTGGGCATTTGGCCTCCTCGCAAACTGTATTGAGTTTGTATTGATCGATGATCGCATTTGTTTTGAAAATCTGCCCCCCTGCTGGCAGCTTTCTATGAAGCCAGGAAGGAAATCTCCCCTTAGAGGATTCCTCTTCCGGATTTTCTGGCAAAATATTGAGTTTTCCCATTAGAGTCATCGCTTCAATTTAGGCGGAAAATTAATCGGTGTTTCATTGGCAATGGCCGCAGCTTCATGCCACCCCTCAGCAAGCGTCGGGTGAGCATGGATTGTCTGTAAAACCGACTCTAACGTGAGTTCATTTTGGATCGCAAGTGCCATTTCAGCAATTAGATTGGAGGCCTCGTGACCGATTGCAATCGCCCCGAGAATTTGTCCTGTTTTCTTGTCTGCGATGATTTGCGTAAATCCTTCTGTCTCCAAGCCTGCCTGCGCCTTGCCAAGCGCGCTAAATGGCATTGTCCCAGCAACAGCGGTATATCCAGCAGCAGTTGCCGCTTCCAGAGTAAGGCCGACAGTGGCAATTTCGGGAGAAGTAAAGACTACGGCAGGGACTGCCTCATAATGCATTTTCGCCTCTTGGCCTGCCGCATTGAGAGCGGCTATAGTCCCCTGATGCGAGGCGACGTGGGCCAGCATCCACTTTCCCGTCACATCGCCAATTGCGTAGATACCGCGTACTTCAGTTTCCATTTTATCATCTGTTGCAAGAACGCCTTTCTCCGTTGTCTTAAGCCCTGCCTTTTCCAGGAGAAGTCCCTCCGTGTAGATTTTACGGCCTACAGAAACCAGAGCAAGATCTGCCTCCATGGTTTTTCCATCTCCCAAAGTGATCTGGACGTGCTTGCCTCGATTTTCGATGCTTTTCACGCTCACATTGGTTTGGATATCGATTCCTCGAGCAAGGAAGGTCTTGGTCATAAATTGAGCAATGGTTGGACCTTGCGCGGTTAATAGGGTCGGGAGCGCCTCTAAAATAGTGACTTTGACTCCCAGCTCCGCAAAGAGAGAGGCAAATTCGCAGCCGATATATCCGCCGCCCACGATGGCCAAACTTTTCGGCACGTGTGTGAGCTCTAAAATAGAAGTGGAGTTAAGGATTCGTTCATGGTCACACGGGAAAGCTTTGATCTCTAAAGGGATTGATCCAGTTGCAATGATGATTTTTTCGGCCTCAAGATAGAGGTTGTCCTGACCGATGATTTTGAGATGACGCGGAGATTCAAATTGGGCAGAGCCGCGGTAGATCGTAATTTTATTGGATTTGAGAAGCCCTTCTAATCCCGTCCGGATTTTTGCGACAACGCCATCTTTTCTTTTTTTCATCTGATCATAATGGAAAAGGACCGGCCCTGTCTCGATGCCAAATTCACGGGAGCGCTTGATGCTATGGAGCACGGAAGCATTCGAAATCAGCGTTTTGGTTGGAATGCACCCTACATTGAGACAGCATCCGCCAAGTGGCCCTTTTTCAATGAGCGCCACCGATTTCCCCATCTGGGCAGCTTTGATGGCAGCGACATAGCCTCCTGGACCCGAGCCGATGACTGCGATATCATGTTTTTTTCGATCGGACATCTTAGTTTCTCCTTGAACTCTCTATTTTACCCTAATCCTACAATCGGGGTCAAACTTGGAATTTTTTGGGGTCTCAAGGCGGCTCCTCTTCAAATGATCGCTATCTATAAAAAGGTGCTAATAGGAAAAAAGTAGGCAGGGGTACTATACTGACGTAAGAGCTGGGGATTTTTTATGTAACCGAAGAAGAGACAAAAATTATGTTATAACTGCGAAGGGGAAATTGATCTGGACGTGATCGTCTGTCCTTTTTGCGCAGCCGACCTCAGAGAGGAAAAACCGGAGCAGCAAAGATCCAGTTACTCTTCGTCCGCATCTGTCCGAAACTTAGGCGAGAGCCAAACTTCTCAATCTCTTTACCCCAACGCGCCTCAAACAGCTCCAGCTCCCAAGACGCGGGCAGCCCCTGAAGAGGCGCTTATTGACCCTATCCCCGATTCAGCGCCTGAGGAGGCGGGGGAAAAGACAAAAAATATTTTCGGACCTACTCTTCTTTTTGCCCTCGGCGTTCAGCTCTGCTTATTTGGCCTGCTGATGGTTCTTTTTTCCCATAAAGGAGTGGTCATTTTGAAATGGGATACCCGGTTTTGGTTTCTCTATGTGTTTGCCTCGGTTCCTCTTTTAGTCTTTGGCTATAGAGCAGTCTCTCGGCTTTAGAGTCTGTCTGCGAAATTTTTAATTTGCGGGACAGACTCTTAGAAAAAGCTCACTCAACGAAACCATGTTGATCTTTGTTCAAATTAGATAACAATGCTTGCGGATTTTCAAATTTTCGAAGAGCTTCATAGGAGGCAATAATTTGAGAATCCCTTTCAATTTTTCTTGTGGCCACTAAAAATCCCCGTCCTGATGATACACAGACCATGAACGCAGAATTATTTTCTATGGTATTGCTATAGTTAGGATCTCCGCTATTGGCTAGAGCGGCCACTCCCATAAGAAATTTTTTGCCTTGAACCCCAGGAAATTTTGCGTGTTTTCCAAACACCGTAATTTCAGAATCCACAAAACACTCATGTGGCGCAATTGTTAATGTATGGGGCGCATCATAGTGCCCATACAACTTTATTTTAGCCCTGCCCGGCAGCTTTTCCACAATTTTACCTAGAAGCCCATTCGCATCCAAGCCCTGAGTTTCGCTATTTGACAAGGTAAGCACATTATCTTCTTTAATAGTAAAAGAACTCTCAGAAAGTTCAATAATTCTATTTTCATCTATAATTTCATTTGAATCACAAAGTCCCTCGTAGTCTAGCAAGACCCCCTCGTAGGGAGCAATTACCTGCCCCTTTTCTATTACTTCCCTTGCAAATAAGCCCCGGACAATCATATTTCTCTCACTTACAAAAGTACTTATATAAGAAATCTGAATCGAGCGTTCGAGCAGAGCATCGTTATATTTCACAACGACTTTATCCTGTTTTGTCGCCTCTTGTATTAAAAATTTTCTAAATTCAATGTATTCAGCCCTTTCTCGGGGAGTCGTAAGAAAGGGATCTTCCGGAAGCTCCCCCACCTCGATTGCCTTCAGAAGAACTGATTTTTTCGCTTTTTTGAAAATAACGCCTTCTTCTATGTCAGAGGCTTTTCGTTTACGGAGAGACTTCTCCTTGCTTTCGTTTTGATTTAAGGATAACTCTGAGGGGCTCTTTCCACTTTCTGCATCCCTTTCATCCTCGAGGGGTGTCAACCGAGAAGAATCTCCCCTTTGGGAATTATTTATAGTTGTGCTTTCCCTCTGGATGGAGAGTGCGTTCGATATTAATTTGTAATTTGATCTTATTAATTTAGATCTTCTATGTTTCTTTGAAATTCCACAAGACATTAAAATATTTCGGATCTTAGATATTCCAAATGTATTTTTTTTATACTCGCGCAATGTATTCCGATTTTTTAATTCTTCAATAATTCGTCTTGTTCCCTGCCCATAAAAAATTAAAGATAGACAAACAATTCCCTCCATTTTTCCAAAATCAACGATCTTTTTTTGAGATTGGGTCGCTCTAATACGCGCGCGGGTAATTAGACGAGCTGCAAACTCCTCAATTGTGTGAGACGTTTTCGCAAATTGGCCCAATTCAACCAATTCAGGATCTTCATCTTCATTAAAAAAAATTGAATCATTTAAACTGATTAAGTGGGGCTCTGGAATATTTGAGCTTGAGCTCGAATTGCTGCCTTGCCCATTTGAAGGAGGATAGATAGAATTTGGATTTGGAGGGGAAGAATATTGGGAAATGACCTCTTGAATCTCTGCAGAATGCTTGAAAATCCGATTCAGAGCAAATCTCATTGAGGGGCACAATCCAAGTTCGTTGAACACCCTACATATGGGATCAACCCCGAAACCATCGTGGCGCTCTTCTTTAATTTGCAAAGACAAGTCTTGCTCTGTTTTTTCTGGAAAATTTATTGAATAAATAACTATATCGTAATATTTCTGAAGATATTTCCTGTACCTACCTGTTATTTTTTTTAATATACCAGCTGCAAAATCATCAAGCGACTTCGAGTTCTTTGCCGCCAATAAAAAAACATTTTTATCTCGCTCAGAAACCGACTCTCCAAAATTTAAGTTTTGAGCAGAATCCTCTGCATTGTTTAAACTATTTGTGAAAGGCGGCTCTGCAATATTTTGGTTCAAATTGCAATCGGAATGGCTGCTTTGCCGATTTGAAAAAGGCTCAAGAGGAATAAAGATCTTGCTTCTGGAGACAGGCGCGGAAGAATATTGAGAAATCACTTCCTGAATCTTTGTCGAATGATTGAAAATCCGATTCAGAGCAGATCTCATTGGAAGGCCAAATCCAAAGTCGTTGAATATATTACGGATGGTATCAGGCTTGAACCCCCCACTAATTTGCGAAAACAACTCGTCCGGTGTTTTTTCTGGGAAACTTATTGAATAAATAAGCACATCCTTATATTTCAAAAAATATCTCCTGTGCCCCCTTTTTTCTAATATCTCATTTGCAAAACTATCAAGCGACTTCGAATTCTTTGCCGCCAACAAAAAAACATTTTTATCTCGCTCAGAAACCGACTCTCCAAAATTTAAGTTTTGGCCGGAATCTTCTGAATTGTTTAAACTGTCTGTGGAAGGCTGCTCTGTAATATTTAGGATTGAGTTCAAATGGCCATTGGAATGGCTGCTTTGCCCACCCGAAGAAGACTTGGTAGTAGTTAGGTCTACACTTGCGAAAGGCGGTTCTGCGCTATTCGGGCTTATCTTAAAATGGTAACTGGAGTAGGTGCTCTGCCCAGTTGAAGAAAGACTGAAAGAAGTTAAGTATACGGGTTCTGCACTATTCGGGCTTGAGCTCAAATTGTAGTTGGAATTGCTGCTTTGCTCAATCGAAGAAGAGTTGATAGGATTTAGGTCTAAGCAAGAAGAATCATTGCTCGTGGAGGCAAGGGAAGATTCAGAATTACCCTGTTGATTCGCCTCAATTAAAAGCCCCCTGATTGTTGGAGTTAAAATTCCACAACTTCTCAAAATCCCTGTAATTCCATCTACGCCATCCAATTTTGGTTTGATTTCTTTATATTCCATGAACCTTTTATTATTATTAAATTCCCGAAGAAGTTTCTCATTCGATTTGCCAGGGAAAATTAATGATAAACAAACAACTGAATACACTTCTTTAAAAGTTTTCCCATAAATCTGTAAGCTTCCCCTTAAACTCCCATCATTATTAAAAAATGCTTTATATCTCCCAGAAAATTTAATTATCTCCTTCGCAAGATGGTCAACTGATTTAGCGTTTTTTGCAAAACCTTTTAAAGTTTCAAAAATCGGAATGCCCTGCACGCCGCAATTTGAAGTTGAATTATTATATATCATAACACCAGACCAATTTTTAATTTAATTATATAATTATACAACTAATGCTAAA
>JAZKAZ010000119.1:16698-32216 GCA_040388845.1 Chlamydiota bacterium
AATATATTAATTAACAATATGTATATAAAATATTTTTTAAGAAACCGGAAGGAAGAGCTCTCAGTCTTCCAAAAAATCACAACATGCTAAAAATAAATCAGTTACAAATCACTGATCCTAAGCAGCTTTTTACCATCTCGCTCAAACAACCCGACTCCTCATTGAAAAATTAAAAAATATTTGTCACATTTTCATCGGCTCTTGATTTTCGAAGGGAGCCGTGGTATAGTCTCCTTAAAAATTTTTCTCTAAAATAAATTGGGTCACTGACGAGGTCTTTCCTATGAATAAGCCGCTCCTAGAAAATCCTAAGCACGATTCGAAGAAGATATTGAGCTCTTTGATCCAAGAGGCTCAAAAGGCCTCGAGCCTGCATTTCGAAAAAATTCCTGTGAAAGGCTATGAACAGGTGATCAAAGTAACGGATAAGAAAGCGCAGCTGACGGCCATTATCGCAATCCACAACACCACGCTTGGACCTGCCCTGGGCGGAACCCGCATTCAGCCTTACGCTCACTTCAATGATGCTTTGGAAGACGCGCTCCGTCTCTCCAAAGGGATGACCTATAAATCGGCGATCGGAGAAGTCGGGTTTGGCGGTGGCAAAAGCGTCATCATCGCAGATCCGCATAAACAGAAGACGCCTGAAATGCTCGCAGCTTTCGGCGCCGCGGTCGAAAAACTCGGCGGCATTTATATCTGCGCAGAAGACATGGGCTGCACAACTGAGGATGTCAAAATCATCCGGCGCCAGACAAAATACGTCGTTGGTCTCTCTCACGAGAAAAGCAGCGGCGATCCGGGACCTTTCACCGCTTGGGGAACCTACCGCGGCATTCAGTCGGCTGTGAAAAAACTCTATGGAACCGATTCTCTTGAGGGAAAGAAGATCGCAATTCAGGGATTGGGCAATGTCGGCGCCCCTCTCGTTGAATTTCTTTTTTGGGCGGGCGCGAATCTCACTTTCGCAGATATCGATCCGATCAAAACAGAGCGATTTGCAATCAAGTATGGCGCCAAGGTTGTTCCGATTGATCAGATTTTAAAAACGGAATGCGATGTCCTCGTCCCTTGCGCGCGGGGAGGCATCATCAATGACCAAACGATTCCTCATTTCCGTTGCCGTGCGATTGCGGGCTGCGCCAATAACCAACTCCTGCACGATACACATGCATTTGTCCTAAAAGAGCGGGGGATTCTCTATGCACCTGACTTTGTGATCAACGCCGGCGGATTGCTGAACGTCGCAGCCGAGCTGGAAGACGAGGGCTATACCCCCAATTCCCCCCGCTATAAAATTCATCATATTTACGACACTCTTCTGGCAATCTATGAGATCGCGGAAAGAAATCGGGAATCGACTCACAATGCTGCAATCGCTTTGGCCGATTACCGGATCAAATATGGAATTGGAAAGAGAGTAATCCCCCCTAAATTCCACCATACTGCAGATATTTAAAACGCAATGGAAACCCTCCTTTCGACTTTTCAAAAGAAAGTCTCAGCTGCGATCATCCGCGCCTTTGCACAGGGCCTTACCCCCATCGAGAGTCTGGCCGATATGGCTCCCTGCATGCAGGAAGAGTTCGGACACTACCAATGCAATAGCGCGCTCCGCCTTTCCAAAATTTTAAAACAAAATCCCAGAGCCGTTGCCCAAAAAATTATCGACTGCCTTGCGCCTGATGCCATCCAAATGTGCTCCCAGATTGAAATTGCGGGACCTGGCTTCATTAACTTCACACTTTCTCCTCAGTTTCTCTCGCAAGAGCTCCAAATGCAGCTCCACGATTCCCACCTTGGAGCCCCTCGTCCTAAAAGACAAAATATCATTGTAGAATTTTCCTCTCCAAACATCGCAAAGGAGCTCCATGTTGGCCATATTCGCTCAACGATCATCGGCGATTGCTTAGCCCGTCTTTTTGAGTTTTTGGGGCACGATGTGCTTCGCTTAAATCACATCGGCGATTGGGGCACGCAGTTCGGGATGCTGATTACCTACATGAAAGAGTCCTGCCCTTCCGTCTTGAAAGGCGAGACGCCGACCGATCTCTTTTCTTTGATGAAGTGGTATAAAGCTGCCAAACAACGCTTCGATATGGATCCCCATTTTAAAAAACTCGCTCAGTTGGAAGTGGTCCGTCTTCAATCGGGGGATTTAGAGGCCATGCATGCATGGAAGCTCATTTGCGATATTTCTCGTAAAGGCTTTCAAGAGATCTACGATCTCATGAATGTGCGCATTGTCGAGCGCGGCGAATCGTTTTATAATCCGATGCTGAAAGAAGTCGTAGAAGAGCTCGAGCAAAAAGGGCTAGTCACAATTTCAGATGGGGCCAAATGCATTTTTTTAGAGGGCTTCCAAAATAGAGAGGGAGCTCCGCTTCCTTTGATGATTCAAAAATCAGACGGAGGCTATAACTACGACACCACAGATCTTGCCGCGATCCACCACCGTATTTTTGTAGAGAAGGCAAGCCGGATCATCATCGTGACAGATGCGGGGCAATCGCTCCATTTTCAGATGATCTTCGCCGCCGCCGAGAAAGCAGGCTGGCTCGATCCTGCCAAAGTCGAGGTCAATCATGTCGGATTTGGATTGGTTCTCGGCGCGGATGGGAAAAAATTCAAAACACGCTCCGGGGATACAGAAAAATTAATCGATCTTCTCACGGAAGCGGTCGATAAAGCCCGCGAAATCATCCAAGAGCGGCTCCCCGCTGCCTTGCCTCAAGAAATCGAACATCTTGCCCGCGTCCTTGGCATCGGCGCTGTGAAATACGCAGATCTTTCCTCCCACCGAACGAAAGACTATACTTTTAGCTACGATCGGATGCTTAGGTTCGAGGGCAACACCGCCGTATTCCTCCTTTACGCGTATGTCCGTATCATGGGCATCAAGCGCAAAACAGGGGCAAATATGGAAGAAATTCTTGCCACTTATCAAATCGATGTCAAACACCCATCAGAAATCACCCTCGGAGTCCACTTGCGAAGGTTTGGCGAGGCGCTGGAGCTGATTGCGCGGGATTTATTGCCGAATCGATTGACGGAGTATCTCTACGAGCTTGCAGAGAAATTCAATGCCTTTTTCCGCGACTGCAGAGTCGAGGGAAGTCCAGAGGAGAAAAGCCGTCTAGTCCTGTGTGAGCTGACAGCGCGCGTTCTGAGGCAGGGACTTGAGATTTTGGGGCTGGAGACCGTCGAGCGAATGTAGCCTCGATCCAACTTCTAAATAAACATCAATACACAACCACCTAAATATCAGTAATTTACAAAAAAGTCTAATTATTTTATTAAAAAATAAAAAATATTTACATTTTAATATTTTTTTGATAAAATTACTATTTTAAAAAATAATAATTAGGAGTGAATAATGTCACTATTAACATCCGCTACTAGAGATGGAGAAATCTTACTATTAAATTGTCTCAGCTCAATAATTGAAAATACAAATAAAAATTCTTCTGAGTACGATTGCTTCGGGACTCAATATGTGATTGTAGAAAACAGTCCTGTATCAATTAAAGAGATAGTTACTTCTGTATTAGATTTTGCAGAAAAACATCAAAATCGTCTTTACCCAGACGAATTAAAAACCCAAAATAATCTTATAGAAAAACTAAAAACCATTTTTACGAATGAAGTCCCGAAAGAAGTCTATGCACAAGCAGATCGCTGCACCCAAGTCTCTATGACCATCGCAGATTATTTATCTCGAGCCACAACTTTCGGCGAAACCACCTATGAAAAACTAAACACTTTCGATACAGCCAATTATTCTGCCCCCGCTTCCAAAAGGCATACAGAATAAATTTTAGAGCGTAGAAAAGGGGCTCGCGGACTGCTCAAAGCCGCCCCCTTTTTTCCGATTACGGAGCTCTAGCCGAATGGAGTAAAGCAGGTCCTGGTCAAAATCTTTTTTTTCTGCCCAAAGAAGATATTCAATCGGAATTTCATCGAATTTCCGCCCTTTGTGCTTGCCTAAAGGCATTGCTTTCATTTTGATTGGTTTTTGCAGAATTTGAAACAGTTGCTCTGTGGTTTGATAGGGTTTTGCAAGCTGCTTAAATACCTCAATATTGACAATCACATCGCTCATGGCCCGGTGCGCCCCTTCCGGCAAGATATTAAAATGCTCGCGGAGCCGCTGGAGGGAATTTACCGGACTTTCTCCATAGAGCCGCGCCATCCGAAGCGTATCGAAATAGGGAGCTTCATGGATCCGACTCGGAATCTGATGGCGTTTGGCCTCGGCCGCAATCAATGCGATGTCGAATCCAATTCCATGCCCCACTAAGATATGTCCTTCGATCATTTTCAGAAGCTCTGGCAAAATTTCGGCAATTTTTGGCTTTCCCTGAAGCATTTCGGCAGAAATTTTATGAATCTCTTGGGAAGCCTCAGGAATCGGGCATTCCGGATCGACAAGAGTTTCAAATTGTTGCAGAATCTTGGCAAAAGTAAACCGAGTGGCCGCCACTTCGATGATTCGATCTTTTTCAGGCTCCAAGCCGGTAGACTCGCAGTCGAGACAAACAAAAATTTCCTGGTTTATTTGCGGCATAGCATTTCCTTGATCTGCCGTTCAATCCGATTGCGGGAGGCGGAATCCGTAATGGAATAGGGGATAACGACTTCACACCGGAGTTGAGCGCGGGCTTTTTCTATATGCTGGAGGACTTCGGCATTTTTAAGCTTATCCGTTTTGGTTAAAATCACCCAAAGAGGGATTTTGGCGTGTTCCGCCCATTCAATAAGCTGAATATCTTGCGCATTCGGCTCTCGTCGGCTGTCGATTAAAAGAAGGATCAAACGAAGGGTGGGGCGAGCATTCAGATAGACATCAATTGCAGAAGACCACTTATCAACTGCATCAGAGGGAGCTTTGGCAAATCCATATCCAGGCAGATCCACCAATAAAAATTGCTCATCGACAATAAAGAAATTGAGCAGCTGCGTTTTACCTGGAGTGGAAGAGGCCTTCGCTAGATTTTTTTGTCTGCAAAGGTGATTGATCAGACTTGATTTGCCCGCGTTCGAGCGTCCAGCAAAGGCTATTTCAAAAAGGTGAGAGCCTCGAGAATCTTTGAGTTCTGGAAATTCGCTAAAAGTTGAAATCAGAAAACGGGCTTTTTCTAACATCCGCCGACCTTTGCCACTCGCCTATTTTCGTCCACATGAGAAAAATGAATGGAGATCGCATCTACCGGCAGATAAGGGACGATGATATCGGGCCATTCGATCATGCAAACGCCATCTCTTTGAAAATACTCTTCAAATCCAAGCTTTAAAAAATCGGCGCCGTCTTTCAAACGATAGAGATCAAAGTGGTACAGAGGGAAACTTCCTTCGTAAATATTTAGGATTGCAAATGTCGGGCTTGCCACAGGCTCGTCAATGCCCAAAGCGCGGGCCAAAGCTTGGACAAAGGTCGTCTTGCCGCTTCCCAGATCTCCAAATAAAGCAATTACCGTGTTAGGCACTAAAGCGCCTGCCACCTCAACTGCAAAAGCAGAAGTGTCCTCAACAGAATCGAGGGGATAATCCCCTGCCTTTAATCTGATTCGACCCATTTTTCAAGATAGGGTTCAAACTCAGGATGCTGGGAGAGCGCTTCCACAAATTGAGCGATTTTTTCTTCTACCAAATGCTTCTGGATAAATTCGAGAAAGCGATCTTCAATCTGGAAGCGGTTTTGGTTTTGCACTTCGAGAAGCGTCAAATGTTTGACATGGTTCTTTTTGAAATCTTCAATGACCGCGGCCTTGCTGTTGAACAGCTTGCCAGTTACAGCTGAAGAGTAAACCACTTTTTTCATCGAGGCTTTGCGCTGGCTGATATAATTTTTAATGACTTCTGGATCTTCTGAAACAAAAAATCTTTTGGCAGGAAGTCCGCCGACTCGCTCTTTATTTTCAGGGCACGTGGAAACCCAATCGTAGATCGCATCTTGAGGATTGGGATGGGTATTGTCTCCAAAGACTTTGCCAGTGAAGGGGCAAATGTAAATCTTTTTTGTCTGCTCGTTGACGCTCTGCTGCCCAAATTGAATCGTGATCTCGGTCTCGCGCCACAGCTTGCCAGTCGATTCGAGCTTGGCAATCAACCCATCAATATTTTCATAAATGGTCTTGTCCCGAGGGAAAAGAACGGGCTTTACACGATACTTGGCTTCAACGAAAGCAAGGTAAATAGTCACCAAATCGGCGTTGCGGTTCTTTTTAAGAAATTTTAGCAGCTCGCTTTTTTGTTCCGCAGAAATACTAAGAGCAGTCGTCATGAGTGTCCCCAAAAATCTTATCCTGAGAGGGTTTTAGAGATCAAACATACTCTAGAAACTCAATTATCCTCAAGCTGTATGAGTGCAAATCCCAAAGAGAGGGGGCTTCTTTAAGAAAAAAATTACATAAACGGCTAATAATGTGCATATTAGGCATTCGATATGCAAATTTTACGAAGCGATAAATTGCACAACAATTTTAGATGGACCAGGTTATAACTAAGAAAGTTACATCATCTCTCTCTTATACTCTATAGTCTCTGTGGTTAAAAATTTTTCCAAAACTTGTAACATCATGAGCTTATAAAAAAATTTTAACCACAGAGACTATAGAGTATAAGAGAGAGATTTGGTTTACACAAAAAAATTATGCAATCGGGTCCCGATTATGGATATAAAATTGGACTTTGGCCTAGCTCCGGCTCCGAGGGTGAAAAAGCGCCCGCTTGCCTAGCTCTGCCTCGATTTCGAGCAACCGATTGTATTTACAGACCCGCTCTGATCTACATACAGATCCCGTCTTGATTTGCCCTGCGCCGAACGCGACTGCCAAATCTGCAATCGTGGTGTCTTCGGTTTCTCCCGATCTATGTGAAATAATCACTTGATATCGATGCGCTTTTGCAAGCCGGATTGCTGCGGCCGTCTCGGTCAATGTTCCGATTTGGTTCACTTTAATGAGAATGGCATTGGCTACATGGGCGTCGATCCCTCTTTGTAAAAAACGGGTGTTGGTGACAAAGAGATCATCTCCCACGAGCTGGATGCGGCCGCCGATTTGTTCTGTGAGATGGGCCCACCCTTCCCAATCATTTTGATCCAGCCCATCTTCAATCGAGTCGATGGGATAGCGCTCCGTGAGCGCCGCCAAATAGGCGATTTGCTCCATTGAGTTGCGCTCTTTATAGGGCATTTGAGCCATTTGCTTTTTCTTTTCGAAGTAGAGTCCATTTTTATAAAATTCGGATGCTGCCGGGTCGAGGGCAATCGAGATGTCCAGCCCTGGGCGAAAGCCCGCCTTTTGGATCGAGCTTAGAATCAAATCTAACGCCTCTTCGTTGCTAGATAGCAACGGTGCAAAGCCCCCTTCATCGCCGACTGCTGTTGAAAAGCCCTGTTTTTTTAAAATCTCCTTAAGAGCATGAAATATTTCAGAGCCGAAGCGGACAGCCTCTGAAAATGAGGGGGCGCCGATGGGGCGGATCATAAATTCTTGAAAATCGAGACCGTTATCTGCATGCGCCCCGCCATTGATAATATTCATCATTGGGCAGGGAAGAAGGCGAGCATCCAAACCTCCAAGATATCGATAAAGAGGCTGACGCTTGGCTGCCGCTGCGCATTTTGCGACAGCTAAAGAAACGCCGAGGATTGCATTGGCGCCGAGATTTCTTTTATTTTCCGTTCCATCAAGCGCAATCATCTCTCCGTCGATGCTTTCTTGCTCAAAGACCGATTTGCCTTGCAGAAGCTCGTTGAGAGGACCGTTTACATGACTGATCGCCTTAAGCACACCGAGGCCATCATAGCGCTTTGGATCCCCATCTCGAAGCTCAAGTGTTTCGTATTTTCCCGTCGACGCTCCGGAGGGGACGGCAGCCTTGCCAGAAAAGCCATCTCGGCTCCGCACTGTCACCTCTAAGGTCGGATTGCCTCGGGAATCGAGGATTTCAAGTGCGTGGCAGGACTCAAACAAACTCATACGTCCGTCTCTTTTCTTTTGGCTCGGTTGTCCGATCCACCCGTTGCCTCCTCGATGAGAGTTCGGTAGGATTCATAGCGAAGAGGAGAAATTTTTTCTTCTTCCAATGCCTGCAAAACAGCACAGCTCGGCTCGCTCTTGTGCGTGCAGTCGGCGTATCTGCATTCTGTTGCAAAATGCGCAAGATCCTGAAAATGGGCCGTCACTTCTTCTTTTTTTAAGTCCCAGATGCCAAAACTTCGAACGCCTGGCGTATCGACCGAATAGCCTCCGCCGGGGAGCAGAATCAATTCAGCAGTCGTTGTAGTATGAGTCCCTTTGAAAGTTTTTTGAGCAAGTCCCCCAATTTTTAAATCCATTCCGTAGCATATATTCAGAAGGGAGGATTTGCCAACGCCCGATTGTCCCGAAAAAACCGATGTTTTATCCTTCAGCAGGGCGCGGAGAGAGTCAAGTCCAATTTCCTGGGTTGCGCTGATCGAAAGGATCGGAAAACCTAGGGGCTCATACGCTGCTAAAAACTCATGGTATCGAACCTTTTCTTCTTCAGAGGACCCTTCTAGCAAGTCGATTTTATTTACGACAATGAGTGGGTGCATATTCCCTCTGAGCGCTGCGATTAGATACCTATCGACAAGGGCAGGTTTTAAGGCGGGATTGACGACGGAAATAGCAATGACGACCTGATCAACGTTGACGGCAATCAGCTGCTCCTTTTTGCCGCTGATGTCGGTGCGGGATAAATAAGAATAGCGATCCTCGATCTGAGCAATCGTCCCCTCTGTTTCCGCTGTCGGAGTAAATCTGACAAAATCTCCGACTGCGATCAAATTTTTTGCCTTCATTTTTTCTTTTTTCAATAACCCTTTCATAATGCAGAGAAATCGAGTCCCCTCAGAATCCACCCAGCACCCCTCACCGGTAATCGCGATCACTCTGCCCCGTTTATGCAAAGGATCCCTTTCTTGGAGTTCCTTTTTTACTTGATCTATATCGCTTTTTTTAAATTTAGAGCGATCTGTTTCTTGCGCATGTTTTCTCTCTTTGCGCCAGTGCTTCCGATCTCGGGAATGGAACTCTTCTTCATCGTCAAAACGGTCGCGGGTCATGAGAAATTCCTCATTGTATAGAGAAGAATTGCGCCAGAGGTGGCGACATTGAGAGATTCTACTTTTTTGTCCATAGGGATAGTGATTTTGCGAGAACAAGAAGAAGTCCAAGGACCTGGCCCTCCTGATTCGCTACTTAAAATCAATGCAAGGGGTGAATGAAAGGCAAGACGCCCTAACGGCTCTCCTTCAGTATCTCCTGTAAAGGCGTAGATTTTATTTTCACGGATTAGCTGGGCGATCTCACTTGTTGAGAGGCGATCGTAAGGCAAATGGAATGTGGCCCCTTTTGCAGCGCGGAGCGCCTTATCATTGAAAAGGTCGACCGTCCCAGGGGTCAGGATAACCCCTTCCCAGCGAAGGGCAAGGGCTGTCCTCAAAAGTGTTCCTAGATTCCCCGGATCTCCGATCTGATCGAGAATGAGGAGAAATTTTTTCTCACGGATATTTTGGGGCTGTGGCATCGAGACTTCCGCCGCAAAGCCATCTGGCTGCGCAAGCCCTGTGATTTTTTTCAAAATAGCATCAGTTACCTGCACCCTCGCCTCGGCTTTGATCCTTGAATCGGGCGACAGCGCAATCAAATTATGAATTGAAACCACTTTGGCAAGCTCCCGGATCAACTTTTCTCCGGTGATGATAAGTCGTTTATGCTCTTCCCGATACGCCTTATCCAGACGCAGCTCGGACCAATGTTTAATAAGCGGATGTTGTAAGCTCTCAATGATTTTTGTTAGCATCGCACTTAAGTATGACTGATTCCAAAATATCTAAAAAGCCTCACTTTTCAGCCTCCCTTGCTTGGAGAATCCTGACGGTCAGTATTTTTTTACTTGTCATCCCCCTTTTCCTCCAGAGTCTTTTTCTCTATAACCAAGAATATCGCAAGACGCTGGAAGATGTGAAAGCCAATCTAGAAATTTTGGCAAAAGAAAGGGTTTTGAGCCTCGAAGAAATGATCCGTTTTCAATGGAGCTTGCTCGATCGGATCGATGGAACAGAGGTGTTTGTAAAAAAATTAAATATCGAGAAAATCACCCCCCCTCCGAATGGAGATGCCCATTTCGTTCTTGTCTCCACAAAGAGGCAGGCTCTTCTCATCGGAAAAAAAGAATCGGCCACCATAGCCCTTGCCATTCCCATCCCTTTTTCCCAGCTCATCCACGATTTTTTCCAGGCAGAAGACTCCCCTTATCCCATTCGGCTCGCTCTCATCGAGGCCGAAGGCACGCTCATCGCTGAAAACATGAAAGTGAGAGGGACATCCGGCCTCTTAAGCGTGCAAGAGCCTATCGGAAATACCAATTTACATCTTCAACTGACGATTCCTAAAGATTTGATCGAAGCTCTGCATCAAAAAAATTACTACTTTCGCTTTGGGACTTTATTTCTTTTTGTGGGCGTCCTCGGAGGGGGAGCTGTCTATTTGCTCACGCGCCGCATCGCAAGGCCTCTGAGCGCGCTTGGCAAAACGCTCGAGAAGGTCCGGGAAGGCGCTCTACACGCCCGCTACACCTCCGATTGGATGGGCTTTGAGATCAATGAGCTTGGCCTTCAATTCAATGCCACGCTCGACGCTATGCTCCAACACAAAGACGCCGCTGAAAAAGAGCGGATCGAGCGAGAGAAACTAGCAGAGGAGATGCGGATCGGCCACGATATCCAAGCAAGCCTTTTTCCAACACATCTACCCGATTTGAAAGGGATTGATTTCGCTCCGGGCTATCTTCCAGCAAAAGAGGTCAACGGCGATTTCTACGACTTCTTTCTTCTAGAAAATGGAAAAGTGCTCATTGCGATGGCAGATGTCGCGGGCAAAGGAATTTCTGCGTGCCTCTATTCTCTGGGCCTAAGGAGCATGCTCCGCTCTTTGGCTTCCCAAAATCTGGAGCTTTCCGAAATTGTCATCCGCACAAATGATCTATTCTGGCTTGATGCGAGGAGCTCTTCCATGTTTGCGACTCTTTGGCTTGGCCTCTATGATCCAAAAACGGACAGGATGAATTTTTGCAGCCAAGGCCACCCTCCTGCCCTTTTGCGAAGAGGCGGCGAGATTCAAGAGCTCTGGACCGGGGGCATTGCGCTCGGCGCGCAAAAATTCGATACTGTCCCCACCAAAGAAATCTCTCTTTTCCCTGGCGATTTATTGCTCCTCTACACAGACGGGATCATCGAGGCTCACAACGAGAACGATCAGCTTTTCGGCCAAAAACGATTGCATAAATTCTTAAAAAGCGAAAAAAAATACTCCTCCGAGGAAATCGCAAAGAGACTTTGGAGCGCGGTTGCTAAATTTTCAGGATCTGCTCCGCAGCACGACGACATGACGCTCTTGGTTCTGCAGATTTTAGAGCAGCCTAGTGTTCCAAAAACCATTTCTGAAACCGATTAAATAAGATTCCCGTTTTAAGAGCTACCTCATAGGCAAAACGCTCAGGAGTTTTCACCTTTATAGCAAAAGAAAACCCGGTAGGTGTCCTTGAATCAGACACTGTGATCAATTCTGAGGAAAAAAGAAGATGATATTTTTTTTCGCGGATCTGTTTGAGAAAACGAGAGAGCCCTTCCCTTTCAGCTACCTTCAGAAGGTTTGCAATTTTTAAAGAATCTCCAGCCTCATTGAACTGAAAAAACCCTTCCACAATACGTGGAACCAATCTCCAAAGAGGAAACTCCGGCCCTTTTAAAAGCGCTCTTTTGATCACAAACAGAAGATCGTCTTCGGACTGCACTAACTTACCCCCTGTCAATCCCCATAATTCCTCCGGAGTCACCTGATTTTCATCGAACTTATCTAAAACTTCTCCAAGCCATTTTATATTTTCTGGAACAAGCGATCTTTCGTGAGAAACGGGTAGGATCAAATTAGGCAAAATCCCCTCGGGAAACGCCTCAGAAAAACGGCCCGATTCAAAGCGCGCTCTTTCAATGGCGATCTTTAAAAGATCCTCAAACTTAATTTTTTTTATTGCGATTTGCTGAACTTTTTTTTCAAGCTGCGTTTGAATATTATTTTCACTGTCCCCAAGACTTGAAGTTTTAAATTCTTTGTGCTCTGATTTTATGTTAACTTGAGTTAAATTATTTTTACTCTGGTCTAATTTAATCTGCACTTTACGTTTAGAATTATTGGAACTAGGATCCAATGCATAGAACGGGTTTTTAGCGAGGATACACTTCATTGGATCGGTAGACATTCGTTCACCTTATCAAATTTAAATGGGCACTAGGCTAACAAACCTAAAAGAATCATTTCCAGAGGAAAATTATCCTTTTTTCCTAATGCCTCCTCTCTGCAAAATTTTGGTTGAAAAAGATTTCGCTCGCCAGCAATTTGGGTTTTCGCGAAAAGGAATTAAATACACTACATGAGTTAGTAACTAAACATCAAAAACAGTTTTTGGATAAATGGTATGGATATTTTGGCTCTTAAAGATGAACGTGTCGAAGCAGTTCATTTTACCCGGGATGCGTTAGTCGTAGATCTCATGGATGGGCGCACTATTTCTGTGTCACTCACTTGGTATCCAAAGCTGCAGTCGGCAACTCAAAATAAAAAATACTCTGATATTTCTCACCAAAACTTGGCTCTTGAAAAATATTTTCTCTTATTGCAAAGGGTATATTTAAGCCCATAGGAGGGAAACATGGTTGTACGCAAAGCAAAAAAATCAAAGTCTCGAAAAACAAAAACAAAAGCGAAAAAAACTACGGCCCGTAAAAAAACTGTTTCTCGCAAAAAAAAGGCCGTGAAGAAAAAATCTACGGTTAAAAGAAAAGTTGCTAAGAAAAAATCTCCTGCCCGCAAAAAAAGAAAAACAACCGCATCGATGCTGAAAAAAAGCGGCACTGGCGGCGAGATGATGAACGACGAAGAATTCTAAACGATTGAAGAACTCCTTCCTGCAAGGAAGGAGATTCTCCGCTCCGGTAAAGGGGATGGCCAAGTTCCTTGCCGCGAATGGACAGAGAGCTCGCTTGACCCGGGCCTGTTGGACCGGGATTGCGCTGAGCTGCCCGTTCAAATCCTCATTGAACAATTTGAAGCAGCGGTTCAAACAAGTAGACTTCGCTGGATTCTTCAATGAGGATTTTCTTTTTCACCCACTTGGCCGGCCCTTTTTTTCGAGCCGGGTTCCTGAAAAGTCCAAGCGCCTGTTTAGAATCTAATTCTTTAGAAATTGCCCCATATAACAACCCGATTTCTTCAGCTTCTATTTTCAGCTGATTTGCCTCTTGGATCACCCCTTCTAAAAAATAACAGATCCATTCCTCCCATTCTCCTTTTTCAGAAATATGGAACAATTTTCTGAAATACTCGAGTCGGTGACGCTCAAAATAGCCGCTTAAAAAAAGAAGCGGCTGAGAGATAAGCCCTTTTTTATGAAGAAAAACGGGAATAAACAGGCGGGCGACTCGCCCATTTCCATCCATGAAGGGATGGATAATCAAAAATTGAGCAAAGAAAATTGCCGCCTGCACGATCGGATCTTTTTCTTTTCCATACCCATAAGAAATGAGTTTTTTCAGAAACCCATTCACCTTTTTGGCCTCGGGGGGATAAAAATAGGCCTCCTCGATAGAACAGCCGATTGCGCCAATCCAATTTTGCCGCTTTCGAATCTGTCCGACATCCGCGGGATTCGGAGCATCCTTTTTTACAATCGCGTGGATCTTACAAAAAAACTGGGCATTCAGTGGGTGTTTTTTCCCCCACCGGATCGCAAAGTCAAGCCCCTCTTTGGCATTCACAATTTTCTGGAGAAGAGGCGCCCGATTTTCATCTGCCGATTTTTCCAAAGCAAATGAGAGCACCTCGTGAAAATCGGCTTCGATATTTTGCCCCCGCAAAGAGGCAATCGCCTCCTTCCACTTAAAGATTTCAAAGAGAGCCAGAGGATTTTGGAGCAACGTTTCATCGAAGCGCGCAACCGCTTCTCTGGCCTCTCCAATCAAAGAGGCGAGCGATTTCCAATCGAGATCGATTGGGGGGATGCGGTCCGGGGTGTAGGCCTGAATCTTCATTGCAATTCATGTAATATAAAATAATTTATTTACATTCAACAGATGGAAAAAAGGCAGGATCCGCTTGCAGGATGAAGGAAGAATGCTTTTTTATCCTGCCGCCGGAGGCGATCCTGCCCGCAAAGCGGATCCTGTTTTTTTGCTCTAGACTGAGCATTATATGTTTAAAACCACCAGAAATGAGACAGTTGGAACGTATTTTTTGACTTAAAACAATGTAACAAAGAACTTATATCTCAGGCCAAATCGGCGTGCCCTTGAGCAGCTCAACTACTCGCCCCGCATCATGGATCTGCTCATTGATCGCAATCCGGTCAGCCTCTCTCAGCAAAATCCCCATCGCAACGCCCGGCTGGACTCCCGCCTCCATCAGATCACTCGATTTCACAACAGGATCATGTCTACGAATCCGATCCACCGACAAACTCAAGCTCTCCATCCGCTCTTCGTGCTCCTTCAAAAACCCGATACGCCTCCGCGGATCCAAATGGGCCCCCAAAATCTGCAAGCAGATAGAAGAAAATCGATTTGCGTAAAAGTAGGCCCATTCAACGAGCTCCACGGGCCGCGCCCCAGCATCTCGGATCAATTGACTGCTTGAGTCTAAAAAAGAGACGAACTGCACTTCCAAATTTGAGAGTTTGAGCCGTTTGCAAAGATCTAGTTTTTCCGATTTAGAAAACTCTGGAAATAAAGGGAGCAGCGAGGCAATTACAGGGGCATCGAAGGGATAATCTTTGATGGGCTCCAGCCTCTTTTCAATTTCCAAAAGAGGCACTTCTTTTAACTCTTCAAAAATTGCGCCCAAGAGGCCAAACGAGTGGAGCTGAATGAGCATGGGACGGAGTTTGCCAAAATCGTGCCCTTTGGCAATTTCTTGCCAGATCCTCTCAATTGCCACCGCTGGGAAAAGCTCATTTGCATGTGCGCAAATCGCTTTTTGCGTCTCGGCCTCGATCTGAAATCCAAAACGGCATGCAAAGCGGACAGCGCGAATCATTCGGAGTCTATCCTCCTGGATCCGGTCATGGGGATTTCCAATGGCGCGGATGATTTTTGCCTCGAGATCGGCTTTGCCCTCTACAAAATCTAAAATCTCATCTTGGATCGGATCGTAAAACATCCCATTGATCGTGAAATCGCGCCTACGAGCGTCTTCGACTGCGGTCGTAAATTCGATCCGAGTGGGGCGTCTCCCATCTTTGTATTCAATATCTCTGCGGAAAGTTGCCACTTCAAATTGGTGTCCTTCCAAGATGACTAAAATAATGCCAAAGGCAATTCCAATGGGAACCGTATGAGGGAAAAGCGCTTGGATCGTTTCGGGGGGGGCATTTGTTGCGATATCGATGTCATCAGAGGGGTGATTCAAGAGAAAATCGCGGACCCAGCCCCCTGC
>JAZKAZ010000119.1:32226-34878 GCA_040388845.1 Chlamydiota bacterium
CCTTAGCAAGCGTCTCGACAATGGCTCTTGCGTGAGGGTGCTCTTCCATTAAAACACCGCAGTCGTTGAAAAAGAATAGCCAAATTCGTCCCGCACGCGCCTCTCAAAATTGAGGTGGAATCTCCCGGTGAGCGACAAGGTGACCCCATAGAAATAACCCAATTTATCCTGATTGCGATAATTAAGGGAGGGAAATTCAGGTCCCTCGTTGACATGTAGACGCGAGTGAAGATAGGTCGCTCCTCCATAGGGCGTGATGAAATAAAATCTAGACGAGAGGCCAAGACTCAACTGCCATTCGCGCAAATTGAATTTGTGCTTAGAAAAATCGAGAGGAATATTGAGCCGGTTTAAATATTTGAAATACGATTTGGAAGAGGAAGGGACAGCAAAGTAGGTGAAATCTGCGCTCAAATACGTTTGCCACCACTGCAAAAGAACCACTTTTCCCCCAGCGCTCCAAGAAAAGTGATGCGCACTTTGGAAGTCCAAAATCACCTCCGTCATGTCTGAGACGGTGGGCTTTGTGACCCATTTGGCCCGTTCTTTTGTCCCCCCTGCCGAGCCAAACACTTCAAGACGCTCCACAAAAATAATCGAGACCGTAGCTTGCTGGGAGTGGAGCCCAAACCGCCTAAAGGCTTGGTTTGGATCGAAATTGGGATCTTTTTGCTGCGCCTCAAAGCGCTTATCAGACGTGTAATCGGCAAGATATCCGGTGGTGATTTTACAAAACGGGTAGCTGGCCGAGAAAAATCCGGTATTCATGAGCGCAGGAGATGCTGGGTTGCCTACATAGGCCCCAAAAAGGGGAATTGCAGAGAGGAATAAAAAAAGCCATTTCATGACTTCAACTATACTCCAACTTCTGTTTTCTGGTATCATCTTCTCTTAAGGATCTATATTCTCATGATGCAAAAAATTTTCCGACTGCACGAAGATGTGATCAATCAAATCGCAGCAGGAGAGGTCGTTGAAAATCCCGCCTCGATTGTCAAAGAACTGATTGAAAACAGCCTCGATGCAGGGGCATCGCGCATCGAAGTAGAAATTCAGGGCGGCGGCCAGCAGTTCATCCGCGTAGAAGATGACGGCTGTGGAATGGGACGAGCCGATGCGCTCCTCTGCATCGAAAGACATGCTACCTCGAAGATCCGCACCGCAGATGATCTCTCGCGACTCAAAACTATGGGGTTTCGAGGCGAGGCGCTCGCTGCGATTGCAGCCGTTTCCCAGTTCGAACTAAAAACCTCCAATGGAGCCGAATCAACGCGCCTCACGGCAACAGGAGGCAATCCAACCGCTCCGGAGCCTTGCGCCCGGAACCGAGGCACGACGATCGAAATCCGCTCTCTTTTTTTCAACGTCCCCGCACGGCTAAAATTCCAAAAATCGGCAAGCGCCAACGGCTCGCAGGTCCACCGCATCCTGGAAACCATCTCTCTTGCCCACCCGGAAGTTGCATTCACTTTTACAGCGAACGGAAAAAAGCTCCTACAGGCAGAAAAATCTGGGCAAAAAGAGAGGGTCGAAGAGATTTTAGAAACGCTCTATGAACACGAAGTTTGCACGGAACGGGGCGGGATTGGAATGACAGGCTTTTTAGCCTCTCCTCAGAGCGCAGCTCTCACCCGGACGGGGCAGTACCTTTTTATCAACCAGCGCCCGATCTTTTCTCCCCTGATTGCACGGGCTGTAAAAATGGGATTCGGAACAAAAATTCCTGAACACGCCTATCCAGCTTTCGTCCTATTTTTACAAGTCCCCTCCGATGCGGTCGATGTGAATGTCCACCCTCAGAAAAAAGAGGTCCGCTTCCAAGATGAGGGACGGATCTTTCGGATCGTAACTGAGGCTGTGGCATCTGCTTTTTCAGAGTCCTTTTCATTCCCCACCTCGCTTTCTTTTACGCCGCCTCCCTTTTCCTTTGCAGAGCCCTCCCCCCTTCCTTGGGATCAGCCGCCTACATTGCAAGACGCCCCTGTTTTGGACTTTGTTTTCCCAGAAAAACTGCTGACTGTTTTTGGAAATTATTTGCTTGTCCAAAGAGAAAAACTCCTTCTCATCGACTTAAGAGCGCTCCAGTCCCGTATTTTATTCGAGTCGCTCAAAAAAGAAAACCTCTCCTGTCAAGCTCTCCTCTTGCCTTTGGAAATCGAATTGGATCCAGAAGATGAATCTATTGTAAATGAGTTGAACGAGATGGGAATCGAGTGCCGCTTAATTGGACCCAAAAAAGGGGCGATAGACGCTCTTCCCCAAGGATTGGAAGAGACTGATTTCCCCCATTTCTTGGCCGCTTGGAAAGAAGGGAAAAAATTAGAAACGGCAGTGGGCAGATGCTGCAGAGCTGGCAAAAAAAATTATTCGATGGATTCTGCAGCAGCTCTTTGGAAAAACCACGTCCTCTGTAAGGAGCCTTTTTTCGATCCACAGGGAAACCCGATCTTTGTTGAAATCAGCGAGGCCGATTTCGAACGAATCTTAAAGGCCAAACCACATTTAAAAAATTCTTAACCTCCCACAGTGCTGTACATAAACAAGTGACAGGATATCCAGGATAGGAAAAATAGGTAGTCCTGTTCGGATCTAAAGAAAAAACAGGATCCGCTTCGCGGGCAGGATCGCCTCCGGCGGCAAGATGAAAGAAAA
>JAZKAZ010000120.1:0-967 GCA_040388845.1 Chlamydiota bacterium
CGTTCAATGCCCTCCTCAAAACACTCGAAGAGCCCCCCGAGAAGGTCAAGTTCTTTTTTGCAACCACCGAGCCCCACAAGGTCCTTCCAACGATCATCAGCCGCTGCCAACGGTTCGATCTTGCGCGAATCCAACCTGCATTGATCGCATCCAAACTCCACCAAATCGGAGGCGACTTAAATCGAATCGTGGAACCAGAGGCGCTCCACCTCATCGCAAGCTTTGCAGACGGTAGTTTGCGCGATGCGGAATCGCTCTTGGATCAAATCCTCTGTTTTGCAGAAGGCACCATCACGTCCTCCCTGGTTCGCCAATCGCTCGGCCTCGTCCCTGAAGAACATTTTTTTGCGCTCGATCGAGCCTTTGGAGCCTATGATCTCGCCTTTGCTTTTGAGCTCACAGACGAGCTTTTTCAAACAGGCAAAGATCTCGCCCATTTCTTAGAGCAGCTCATTGAGCATTACCGAACGCTCACTGTTTGTAAAACAAGAGTTGAAAAAATAGCCCCAGAAATCCTCTCCCGCTATTTACCCTCCTCTCGCCTCTATACTCAAGCCCAATGCCTCTATATTCTCGATCTCTTGATCCACGCCGAAGCCCAATTCCACAAAAGCTCATTCCAAAGGATTTCTCTCGAATCGATTCTTCTCCAAATCATCCGCAGTAAAAACCGGATCCCGGTCGAGGTTCTCGTCAGACGCCTCTCCGAGCTGGAAGACCATCTCAACCAGCAGAACATCGGAATCCCTGTAGCTATGCCTGTTGAAATAGAGAAATCAACAGCACCCATCGCACCCGAGCCCCTTATTTTACAAAACTCAGAGCCCGAGCCCGCTCTTCCTGTATCTCCCGAACTAAAACCAATTCCTTTCACCCCCCGTAAAGCTCCCGAATCTGTAGAGGTTCCTGTTGAAGTAGAGAAATCGACAGCGCCCATTGCACCCGAGCTTTCTGCTTCACAAAACTC
>JAZKAZ010000120.1:977-1674 GCA_040388845.1 Chlamydiota bacterium
GTCCCTAGAAAAAACCCAATTCTCCCCCCCCCTCAAACCAACGAATTAAAAGCGGCACCTTTGAGTGCAAAAGCTCACCCAAGCCACTATGACACTTTGATGCGCTTTGCAGCGGTAGAGCTCGAAGGAACCCTCAAAAAAACTTAAAATTAAGGTAAATTATGGGAAGCGGATTTTCCAAAATGAAAAAACAGGCAAAACTGATGCAAGAGCAGTTTAGCCAGATCAAAGACAACCTCGCTAATACCCTCTTTGAGGGAAGCGCAGGAAACGGCCTCGTTACAGTGACTCTCAATGGCGCAAAAGAATTGAAAAAACTCATGATCAAACCCGAATGTGTCAATCCCACAGATGTCGAAGGGCTGCAAGACCTCATTCTCAGCGCATTTGAAGATGCCT
Source organism: Chlamydiota bacterium (assembly GCA_040388845.1). GTDB lineage: Bacteria > Chlamydiota > Chlamydiia > Chlamydiales > SM23-39 > JAZKAZ01. The sequence goes on from JAZKAZ010000120.1 coordinate 1,377, forward strand.
CTTCCAAGATTGAGAGTCAAAACCAGGGAATGCCAGCCGGAAAAATGCCCTGGGGCTAATTTCCCATACACCTAGAAAAAAACAGGATCCGCTTCGCGGGCAGGATCGACGAGGCGTCGGCAGGATAAAAAAGCATTTTTCTTTGAAGAACTTCTTCCTGCAAGGAAGGAGATTCTCCGCTCCGGTAAAGGGGATGCCCAAGTTCCTTGCCGCGAATGAAGAGATAGCTCTCTTGACCCGGGCCTGTTGGACCGGGATTGCGCTGAGCTGCCCGTTCATCCTGCCGACGCTTCGTCGA
>JAZKAZ010000120.1:1684-7167 GCA_040388845.1 Chlamydiota bacterium
CCGCGAAGCGGATCCTGTTTTTTCTAGATCTAAGCATTACATGTTTAGGATTAACTATTTTTTCAAAAGTATCAAAAAAGAGGATTGCAAAGGAATTCGTTCCTTTGCTGGGGTTCGAGGGGCAAAGCCCCTCTCTTGTCTACCGAACTGTCTCAGTAGCCAGGAAATGCTTGAGCTCTTGCGCAGACGGGTGCTCGAGGGCCAGTTCAGCCAGGCGGCAGGCCTCGAGAATTTTCCATTTACGAATGGTGTGTTTGACGAGCGGGATGTGTCTGGCCGCAACTGAAAATTCGCGGATTCCAAGACCGATGAGAATCGGGATCATAGAAGGGTCGGCTGCGCTTTCGCCGCATAGAATCACCGGTTTGCGAGCTTTGTTTGCGGAGGCCACCACCATGCGGATCAAGCGGAGGATGCTAGGGTGGGTGGAAAAATAAAGATCGGACGTAGAGGGATTGCTTCGATCAGCTGCCATTACATACTGCACTAAATCATTTGTGCCAATAGAGAGGAAATCGGCCTCTTCAGACAGGGCGTCGCACATGATCGCGCTGGAGGGAACTTCAATCATGCAGCCGATGGGAACATGGGCGGCAGTTTTGATTCCTTTTTTGCGAAAGTCTTCCAGGATGAGTTTTACTTTTTGCTGAACCAACCGGAGTTCTCCCAAATCGGAGACCATGGGAATTAAAATTTGGATGGCTCCATAGGCGCTTGCTCTCAGGATCGCGCGGAGCTGAATATCTAAAAGTTCGGGATAGCGCAAAAGGAAGCGAATTGCTCTGCAGCCTAAGGCAGGGTTCATTTCGCATCCAATGTTCAGGAAATATTTGGCATCTGGGTTGTCCGGAGAGAGCTCTATTTTTTTATCGCCGCCGATGTCAAAAACCCGGATTACCAACGGGTGGCCACGCAGCGATTTTGCCATCCGTTTATAAATCTGGAATTGCTCTTCTTCTGAAGGAAATGACTTTTTTGACAGGAAAAGATATTCGGAGCGGAATAACCCAATCCCACTCGCTCCATTTTTCAAGAGAAGATCGATTTCTTTTGGATTTTCAAGGTTTGCGAAAATACGAACCTCGTAGCCATCGATCGTCTCTCCTTTTAGGTGCGCTGCGCTTTTGAGAAGTTTGTAATTTTGAAGATGCCCCCGTTTCAGCTCTTGGTATTTTTTCAGCGTCAGGCGGGATGGATTGATGATGACAAGCCCTTGAGATCCATCGACAATGATCGAATGGAGCTGGAGCCTCTTCAATAATTTAATATCGACATTGGCAACATAGGGGATCCCTTTAGCGCGGGCGATGATGGCTGCATGCGATGTGATGCCGCCTGCTGCCGTCACAAATCCACAGATCAAAGAGGAGCTGGCCTCAACAGTTTCAGAAGGGACCAATTCATGGGTAAGAATGATGGAGTTATGGGGCATTTCGCTCATCTTAATTTTTTTCAAGGGACGCAAATGTCCTAGAATACGGCGAGAGACATCGACAATATCGCGTACCCTTTCTTGAAAATAACTATCTTGAAGCGTGCTAAATCTCTTTTTATATTCCTCAATCAAGTGTTGAAAAATCGATTCCGTATTTTGCATATCCCGGATCCGCTCCTCAATCACACTTGTAATCAAGGGATCTCGCATCATTTCCAGATGTGTTCCTAAGATGGCAACGATCTCAGGCGGGCCTTCATAAAGAGACATTTTCTGCAAATTTTCGACATCTCTGCGACTAAGGTCGAGCGCTCTGCGGTAGCGGTCGATCTCTTTATCAATTTCTTTTTTAGGAATGGCCACTTCCGGAACATCGTCATCTGCGCTGGAAAAAAAAATAGGGAATCCGATGCCGATCCCTTTGCTGATCGGCAGTCCGCGGAGAATGATTTCCTCGCTCCCTGACATTTACTTTTCCCCAAATTCCTGCTCAAACGCAGCTACGAGATGATCCATTGTAGTTTCTGCATCTTCGCCTTCAACGGTCACGACAATCTGCGCATTTTTTTTTGCTGCGAGCATTAAAATACTCATGATGCTCCGCGCATTGATTGTCTCGTTTTTATAGAAAAAAAACACAGAGGATTTACGCGGCTGAAGCAGCTTTACAATAGCTGCTGCGGGGCGCGTATGCAATCCCAATGAATTTTTTACCTTCACTTTACGAATGATTTTCACGAGCTACCCTTTTTTTCTGCCGGCGGGCAATCGCTTCAAGCAATTTTGCGTTAAATTCTTTCGCCGAATTATATCCCATGTCTTTTAAACGATGATTCAATGCAATCGTCTCTAATAGAAGGACGACGTCTCTGCCCGGTTTTACCGGGAGTATGTGATAGGGAACACTCACACTTAGAATATCGATGAATTTTTCATCCAATCCTACGCGATCGTAAAAATGCTGATCATCCCATTCCTCAAGTTTAACAACAATATCGATTCCTTTATCGGGCCGGACACAGACAGCGCCGTATAAATGAGCCACATTGATGATTCCAATCCCCCGGATTTCCATGAGGTGACGAGTCAGTTCAGGCCCTGAGCCCACGAGATAGGAGCCCTCTTTTTTTTTCACTCGCACCACATCGTCCGAAATCAAACGGTGCCCCCGTTCAATCAAACCGAGCGCAGCCTCGCTTTTACCAACAGAAGATTCGCCCTGAATCAAAACGCCGACTCCAAACACTTCGACGAGCGTGCCATGGAGAGTTACGCTGGGACAAAATTCTTCCAGAAGAAGGAAAGTGATCCGGCTTAAAAGATTGGTCGCAGTGGAACTGGCTCGAAAGAGAGGAATTTGATTCTTTTCGCAAAGAGTGATGAGTTCTTTTGGAGGACGGAAACCGCGCGCCACGATGACTGCTGGAGTTGTAGGCGTCAGAATATCTTGCAGCCGCTGCCCTCTTGTTTTTGGATCGAGCTCTTCTCTGAGATACTCGATTTCCTGCTTGCCAATGACAAGAATCCGAGCAGGAACAAACCCCTTCAAGTAGCCGGTCAGGCTCAAACCTGGGCGATGCACTTCTGCTTTATTGATTCGACGAGAGAGTCCGGAGCTTCCTGCAATCAGATCAAGCCCTAGATATTTCCCGTGCTGTTCATACAAATGTTGTACTAAATACATACCTTATTCGCGTTTTTGCCTTTTTAAGGCGCTAAATTCATCCCCTGCAGATAATAAGATAACCATTCCAAAAAAGTTGGAAAGGCGAGATTTTCCGTCCACGCCGTCCGATCACTTGTATCTGATATTGTATAATCAATTCCGGATAAATATACATTCCCCATTTCGGCACCGGGATACCAATCGCTATAAAAGCATTGATAGCTGGAGAGTCCAAATATTTCATAAAAGGGAATCAGCGATCCCGGATCGACGTTGCTGCTACCCGATTTGATGGGACGATCTGAGCGCACTAAAAAATCAGAGACCTGCCTTCTTACGTCGGGAATTTCTTGGGTAGATAATAAACCCATTTCCGAGAGCATCCCAAATCCATTATGGATATGTAAAAAAGCAATGTAGTCGCGCGGCAATAAAACACCCATTTCGTTTTTCATCTCATCCAAGTCAACTTCCACAGCAGGCACCTTTCCGCGAAAAAAAGTGCTCCCATCTTTCAAACTGTAGACAAGTTCAGCAGAAAGAAACTCCTCTTCTTTTTTTCGCAATAGGACCACTGCCACATCATCGAGTCTTTCAAAAAAATCACATACATCGATTTGCGTGCTTGGCTGGTAAGGAAGCCGGTCTAGCCAAAAATCACGCGTGAACTCAATCCGATCAGAAGAATTGACGCGGCTCAGCTCAAACCATCCGCGAGGCAATGAGGGGGCCCTTTCTGAAATATCTTTCCATGAGGTTTCGACGCCATCCGTCAAAAAGAGAACCTCACAAAAGTTGGATTCCCCTCCACCGCTCGTAAAAAATTGTCGAATTAGTGAATTCATACACCGAATTCAAATAGCCACGAATCTTCCACTTTGACATAGAAAAAATATAATTGGAATTAATTTTTTAATTAAATTTCAGCAAACCGGTTCTGATGGTCAAAATATCTTTTCTATAGGACGGGTTTATGTTATAACCAGAAATGGGAACGGAGAGGACCAAAGCAAATGGCTGTTACAAAAGTAGTGATTTTGGGGGGGGGATTTGGAGGAATTAACGCAGCCAAGCAATTGGGCAATTCAAAATTCGACGTCTGGCTGATCGATAAGACAAACCACCATCTTTTTCAACCGCTTCTGTATCAAGTTGCAAGCGCCGCTCTCTCGCCCGCAGATATTGCGATCCCCATTCGAGAAATCTTGAGTCCCTATGAGAACATCACCGTGCTCATGGGAGATGTCATTGAGATCGATAAAAAAAACAACCAAGTTGTTTTGCGAAACGGCGATCGAATCGGATATGAATATCTGATCGTAGCTCTAGGCGCTCGCCATTCCTATTTTGGAAATGATGCTTGGGAGGCTTTTGCCCCAGGTCTCAAAACTCTCGTCGACGCTCTAAAGGTGAGAGAGAGGATTCTGATCTCTTTTGAAAAGGCAGAGCGGTGCGACAGCATCTCTGAGGCGAAAAAATATCTCAACTTTGTGATTATCGGCGGCGGCCCCACAGGCGTTGAAATGGCGGGCGCAATTGCGGAGATTGCCTATGAAACAATGCTGAAAAATTTCCGGCGCATCGATACGACGAAAACGAAGATCTTTCTCGTTGAAGGATCCCCGCACATTCTTCCCGTTTACCCAGAAAAACTCTCCCAAAAAGCGCAGCAGTACCTGGAGCAATTCGGAGTCAATGTGATCACGGGAAGAAGAGTTACGAATGTGAGTCAAGAGGGCGTGACTGTAGAAAACACCTTTATCCCTGCAGAAAACATTCTTTGGGCAGCGGGGAACCAAGCCTCTCCCGTCTTAAAAACTTTGGATGTTCCCCTCGATCGCCAAGGAAGAGTTTCTGTGGATGCCGATCTCTCCATTCCCGAACACCCTGAAATTTTTGTGATTGGAGATGCTGCCTGCGCAATGGACAAACAGGGCAAGCCATTGCCGGCTTTGGCACCCGTCGCAGTCCAGCAAGGGCGCTATGTAGCACAAATTTTGCGCAAACGAATCCCCCGAAAAGAAAGACCTCCTTTCGTCTATAGGGACAAGGGCACCATGGCCACAATTGGAAAAACCAAAGCGATCGGCATGTTTGGCAAACTGCAGTTCAGCGGCTTCATCGCCTGGCTTGGCTGGTGTTTTGTCCACATCCTTTATTTGATCGGTTTTCGCAATAGGCTCGTGGTTCTAACCCAATGGCTCTTTTCCTATTTTTCAAGCCAAAGAGGGGCACGCCTCATCAACCGCTCGATCGATGAAGAAATGCCCCATGTGCATAAATAATACCAAGTATTACTAGTACCCAACCATTTAAAAACAGGATCCGCTTCGCGGGCAGGATCGCCAACGGCTGCAGGATAAAGGATAAAAAAGCATTCTT
>JAZKAZ010000121.1:0-331 GCA_040388845.1 Chlamydiota bacterium
GATCCAGACAGTGGCAATCGAGCAAATGAAGGTAACGAGGATTGATTTTCCATAATTGGCAAACCATCTTCCCAATGTTTGATTGGATAGCCCATACTCATGTTCTCTTAGATAATCTGCATAAAAATCGAAAGGAAAACTAAGCGCTGCATAAAGCGGTATAAAGAGGATTAAATAAACGACGATGGAAAAAAACCAATTTTTCCCCCATTTTTCTCCATAGGATGAGAGTTTACCTGTAAATCCTTTGATCAGAAAAACAAGCGGTAGAATGAGCGCCCACAGCTGTCCAAAAATCCATAGGACATTTCCAGATCTGTAGTAGCGCATC
>JAZKAZ010000121.1:341-11216 GCA_040388845.1 Chlamydiota bacterium
GATGACATCTGCGCAAGGCGTATCTTGGAGAAGAGCTGCAATGATTTCAAACATAAGGGATCAATCCGATTTAATTTTTTGATATTTTTGAAAAATTTTAACGGCTCTTCCGATGAAAATGCCCGTGATGACTCCAGAGCTCAGTGAGTCGGCAAGAAATAGTTTTGCCGCAGATTCGGGATGTTTGAGGTAATTAAAGCCAAAAAAATAGCGAACGGAAAAAATAAGCAAAACGAGAATGAGAGTCGACCAAGTGGGGGGAAGGAAAATGCGCTTTTTTTGTTTTTCCCCTTCGATCTTCCAAGAGCGGACCATCCACCATCCAAAAAGAGAGCCTCCGATCACCCCCGCTGCCCAATATACGATGAGAGAAAATTGGTTGTGAATCCTCGCATCCAACCAAAAAAGATTCCAAAGAGTCAGGATGCCCGGGATAATGAAGAGTTGCTTTAAAGTGATGATACGCCTTTGAGTGGCTCTCAGCGCAATCATCACTAAAGAGACAAAAAGAGCAAAGACCCACCAGGGAGTCTCTTTGAGAAGATCAAATGCTAAGTCCATTTTCTCATTCATACTCGAGTGTCCTCATTTTTATAACTGTTTTTTTATACAGCGCACGGATATAAACTTGGAAATTAGAGGTGGCTCGGATGGAATGGAAAAAGCCTTATTTCGAAGCTTTGATCGAGACGTTGCATCCCTTTGGAGATGTTTTAGAAATCGGGTTTGGCGCATCCTCTCTACTTATTCAAAAATATCATCCCCGTATCCATACGATCATCGAATCGGATCCCGCAATCCAAATCAAAGCAAGAGCCTGGGCTAAAAAACACCCCACCGTGCAGCTCATCGAAGATACCTGGCAAAATGCCTTGCCCAGGCTCGGTGTTTTTGATGCGATCTTCTTAGGAGAGCAGCAAAGCCACGAGAATAAAATCTCCATTTTGAGGGAAGGGAATCTCTTAGTTAAAGAGATCCAAAACCAAATTCCTCAAATCACACGAATGCGCTACTCCGATTCGGAACTTGATGCATTTTGTAAAAGCACGGCCAAGTCAGCGCCTAAAGAACTCTCTCGTTTTTTAAGTGAACTTGAGCAAAATGGGCAAATTACAAAAGAGCAACTGAAGGAAGTAAGAAAAAAATATCATTTAAAAATAGAGAAACCTTCCAAGTCCTTTATTCGTTGCGAAGATGAGAGCTTTCAATTTTTTCAAAGCTGCGCTCTTTCCCATATGCGTGTCGGAAGTAGGTTTTCTTGTTTTTTAGCCGATTCGACCTCAAAATATGAAGACCCTCAGTTTTTTGAAAAAATCATTGCAAATCCCTATTTTTCTTTTCAGGAAACGGCAATTCCCCTTAAAATTCCTAAAACTTGTACTGATTTCAAGGGAAAAAAGGCCCTTATCATTTTCATTGAAAAACTTGGATGAGAATTCACTCTATGAAGAAACTTTTTTTTGCACTCCTCGTAATATTCTCCACGCACCTAGCAGCTACAGACGGTGTGGGGTTTCTCGAAGCAAAAATGATTCTAGAAGATAGCAAAGCGTATTTTATCCTTTCCGGAGGACAGTATTGGAAGGTGGTTCCTTTTGTGAAAAGATCGAGAACGCTTGTCGAATGGATCAGTTCCGAGGAGCTCTATGTTCCAGAAGCCTATCAATCGAATTTCGATCAGTGGCCCCTCGGCGAGGAAATAGAGATCTATCCAAAAACGGGAAATCTTAGAGTGAACGAATCGTTTGCTTCAAATATCGAAGAGCTCAAGGAATGCACCCATTTTCTAGTGGATCGAAGAACGGAGGCCGTTTTTTTTGCCAAGTATCTGCAGCCAACCGATTGTTTAGTTGAGATTTACAATGATGGCGTCAGGCACGGGTACGCCGATGGTCACGACAAGGGCTACAACACTGGATATAGGGCTGGTTATAACGACGGTTTTTCAGATGGCGAACAATAAGCCCCATTTTTCAACTGCAGGGCGTTGCCCTGCACCCCACCAAAGGACTGGCGTCCTCTGGACTCCTTTTTTTAATAATACTAGGAGTCCAGAGGACGTCAGTCCTTTGGTAGGGTTTGGGGCAAAGCCCCATTCTTTCCTCCTGTTAATTTTCTTTTTTTGTTTTTTTTGTGAGATAGATTCCAGCGAGAAAATGATGACGTCTGAAAAACAAACAATGCCTTATGGTTCATGGGTTTCTCCGATTACTGGAGATCTGATCGTATCTGATGCGGTGCGATTTGGGGGAGTTAAAGCGGTTAGTGGTTTTCTCTATTTTTCTGAAATGCGTCCAGTTGAAAAAGGGAGATCCACCTTGATGCGGAGAACCCAAGAGGGGCATTTTGAAGAACTTCTTCCTTCTCCCTATAACGCCCGCACTCGGGTCCACGAATACGGGGGCGGCGCTGTTTTGATTGAGGGAAATGCTATTTATTTTTCGAATGATGCAGATCAACAGCTCTATCGGGTGGATGCAAAAGGAGAGATCCATCCTTTGACCCATGAGAAAAATAGCCGCTTTGCCGATGGCTGTTACGACCCCGTTCGGAAGAATCTGTTTTATGTCCTGGAAGTGCATGGGGAAAAAGTAGAAAATTGTCTTGCACAAGTGAATCCAGAAACAGGGTTTGTCCGGAGGGTTGCGGAGGGCCATGATTTCTACAGCAGTCCAAGAGTCAGCCCCGATGGGAAGTATCTGGCCTATATCTGCTGGGACCACCCCAATATGCCGTGGGATGGGTCTGAGCTCCACCTGGCTGAAATAAAATCCGATGGAAGCCTTGGTGCGTCAAAAGTCATTGCTGGATCTAGTACAGAATCGATCAACCAGCCCTCTTGGGGGCCCGATGGACTTCTCTATTTTATTTCCGACAGGTCAGGATGGTGGAATCTATATCGCCAATCGCAGAGGAAAATAGAGCCCCTTTGCCCAATGGCTGCCGAGTTTGCCGAGCCTCAATGGGTCTTTGGCCAGACGACTTATACCTTTTGGGGAAAAGATCGGATGGTATGCGTCTATTTCCAAAATGGTTCGGAAATTCTTGGGGTTTTTTCTTTAAAGGCGAAAAAAATGGAGACAATCGAGCTCCCGTTCTCCTCGATTCAAGCTCTTTCGATTGCAGGAGATCATCTCTATTTTATTGGAGGATCCCCTTCAAGTTTTCCCTCTTTGGTTGAATATGACCTCAAGCAGAAAAAATGGGAAATTCTCAAGAAAAGCAGGGAGCATTCGCTGAACCCCTCCTATTTTTCCACCCCTCAGACGATTGAATTTCCGACAGAGGAAGGCCTTACGGCCCATGCTTTTTATTATCCTCCTCAAAACCCCCACTTCGAAGGGATGCCGGGGCAGCTTCCTCCGCTCATCGTCCGCTCTCACGGAGGACCGACTGCCCATGTCATGTCCCTTCTAAATCTGGAGATCCAATATTGGACCTCGCGCGGTATTGCCGTCCTCGATGTGAATTACGGGGGCAGTTCTGGCTATGGAAGGGCCTATCGAGCCCGTCTGAAGGGCAAATGGGGAATTGTCGACGTGGACGACTGTGTCAATGGAGCGCTTTGGTGTGCAAAGAAAGGCCTTGTGGATCGGAATCGAATGGCAATCCAGGGAGGAAGTGCAGGAGGGTATACGACCTTGGCAGCCCTTACCTTCAGAGATGTCTTTAAAGCTGGAGCTTCCTTTTTTGGAGTGAGCGATTTAGAGGCTTTGGCGCTCGATACGCATAAATTCGAATCCAAGGATCTGGATAATCTCATCGGCCCCTATCCGGCAGGGCGGAATCTATACGTCGAAAGATCGCCCATTCACCATGTAGAAAAGATCCATTGCCCCATCATCTTACTTCAGGGAGCGGAAGATGCCATCGTGCCGCCTCTTCAGTCAGAGAAGATGTATAAAAGTTTAGTCGCAAGAAAAATCCCGACTGCCTATCTCCTTTTTGAGAAAGAGCAGCACGGATTTCGGCAAGCTGCAAATATCAAACGCGCAATCGAAGCTACTGCCTATTTTTATTCGAAAATTTTCGGATTTTCGCTTGCAGATTCAATTGAACCAGTACCCATTGCAAACTTCGATGAACTTTAAAAGAGTATTTTGTTTCTTTTTTTCTTGCGTCCTTTCTCTTTTTGGAGAGCCGACCGATGTTTTATTCTATTTGCAAGATGCCGGTGAGACCCTTGCGCTTTTACCCGTCATTCAAAAGCTGGAGCAAAAGGGGATTGATTACCATATCCTCTCTGCGGGAGTTGCAAGAGAAATCGTGCTGAAGGCCGGAATTCCTGCCGCAAAAATCTCGACTTTTCAAGATTTTGGGATTATGACGATTGTGGATCGGAATTGGGGTAGATCGGAGAGATTGTCAGATGAAGAGATGTTCAGATTCAAAGAAGAAATAGAGGCAAAAGAGGTGATCACAGGCGTTGCCTTTGCAGTGCAAGGACAAGTGCTTGACGTTTTTTCAAGTAAGGGGCTTCCCGCATTTGCCTATTGGGATAATTTCAATGCGGAAGGGGAGAACCCTTATTTTAAAACCGCGCATGAGGTCGAAACTCACGCTTCGATCCTACTTTTACCCTCCCACGCGCTTAAAGCAACTTTCATGGACCGAAAAACAGAAGTGGTTGGACAGCCGACCCTCGAAGAATGGGCCTCTCAAATGGAGGCAATCGATCGGTCTCAAATCCGAGAGAAATTAGAAATTGAGCTAGATCAAAAAGTGGCTCTATTTGTCGGTGGATACGGAGATGAATACGAAGACGCTTTTCGGCTTTTTTTACAGGGAGTGGACTCCTTACAGAACCCATCTCTTCTTTTTTTGATCCAACCCCATCCAAAGACAGGTGGAAAGTTTGAACAAGAATTGATTGCAAAAGAGAATGCCCAGATTCGCCTTCTCAAGGGGGAATTGACTACTGTCGAAGCCGTTGCTCTTTCCGATCTCGTCATCGTCCACCAATCGACAGTTGCCTTTCAGGCGCTTGCTGCAAAAAAACCGGTTCTTCATATCCTTCCCCCCACTCAAAAATATGAGAGCCTTCCCCTACAAAAGGGGCTTGCGAAAAGAGTCTCAAGTGTGGATAAATTTGCGCGTGCAATCGATCAGGCAATTGGAATGACTCCCGAAGATTTTTACGAATTGATGCAGATTCCTCACCATAGTAGGGAGCTCTGTGTTGAAATCATATTGGAGGCGCTCCAATGAATCAAATCGCAATGCACCCACCTAAAAAACTCGTCCTTGGAAAATACCATGCGCTTGACTTGAGCCATTCACTCCACCCGCAGATTCCCACATGGTCTGGAGGGTGCGGGTTTCATCTTGAGATCAAGCTGGATTATGAGGAGGGTCTCAGAGTCCAGAGCCTAAAGGCCCATGCGGGAATTGGCACGCATTTGGATGCACCGAGCCATTTCATCCAAGGCTCTTGGAATGCAGATGAAATCCCTTTAGAAAATTTAATCGTCCCTGTTTGCGTACTCCACTTAAAATCCAAAATGGATCCAAATCTATTTGTATCTCCCGAGGATATCGAAGAATTTGAAAAGAAGCATGGAGGGATCCCAAGGGGGAGTCTTGTTCTGGCCCATACGGGATGGGATCAATTTTGGAACGAGCCTCATCGCTATCGGAATCCTGATGCCATGGGCAAAATGCGCTTCCCCGGTTTTTCTAAAGAGGCCGCAGAACTCTTGCTAGAAAAACACATTGCGGGGATCGGGATTGACACTCTATCGCCGGATGGTTCAAACAATTCATCGGGCGGAGATGCGCATTATTATCCAGTCCACGAGCTCATTTTGAGCGCGAAAAAATACATTCTTGAAAATGTAGCGCATCTTGCACAGATGCCGCCTACTTCCGCTTACGCAATTGTCCTTCCCCTTAAAATGGAAAAAGCCTCAGAGGCGCCCATTCGCATCGTGGGCCTAATTCCAGCTGCTTAAGTCCTAAACATATAATGCTGAGTCTGGAAAAAACAGGATCCCCTTCGCGGGCAGGATCCTGTTTTTCTATACTTATTGGCGTTTAGAACAATGTGAGGCCGCTTCCTTAGTGACACTCGCTGCAGGCTTCGGAGGAGCAGGAGACCATTTCCGTGCAGAGTTCAATCAAAATTCCATTGAAGTCCCGCACATAGGCAACCGTTTGACCCCAAGGTTTTTCGACGGGAGGAGAGATCAATTGGGCGCCTGATTTCACCGCATGGGCAACAGATTTGTGGATATCTTTGGCAGCAAAGGAAATCTCGCATCCAGGAAGCTCTTTTGAAGAGATCGGATGGAACCCTTGTGGCAGGTTTTGTTTGGCAAATTTCAGCGATGCAAAGCCGAGCGCAGTAGATCCAGTCTCTAACTGACCGTAATGGCCTGTTGGATCGATGAAAGCCTGTTTGATGCCAAAGGCAAGTTCATAAAAAGCCATGGTTTTGGTCACGTCTTCTACGTAAAAAATGATATTGCTCAACCGATTCATAAATCGCCCCTTGTTTTCGAACTAGGAGTTTAAATCAATTCTATACTTTCCTACAATAGGGGATTTTTGGTAAAAAATAAGCATATGTGCAGACTGTTTTTAATTTTTTCCTTATGCGCCTCTCTTTTATTCGGAAGCTCTCTTTCAGCTATGTCGAGAGCTTCGCAAGAAAAGATCGAAAATATCGGGGTGCGCACCTTGAAATACCAAGATGCCAATCGGGGGCGCCCTCTGGTTGTCGAACTCTGGTATCCGACCTCTGCACAGGGTCCTTTTGAGGATTCCGGGGCAAGTGTCTGGATTCACCCTAAAGAAATTAGGGAAGGCTCCTTTCTCGAAACGCCTCATAAAATCCCCCTGATTGTCATGTCGCCTGGGAACCGAGGCGATCGGAGAGAGGCGAGCTGGCTCGCCAGCCGCCTTGTCCAGAGTGGGTTTGCGGTTGCCACCATCGACCATTACGGAAATGCATGGGAGTCTTATCATTCTTTGATCAGCGTCCGATTTTGGGAGAGAACACGGGATATTAGCTTCCTCCTTGACCAATTGCTTCAAGAGCCGTTTCTTCAGGACCGGATCGATGGAAATCGAATCGGATTTGTGGGCTACTCAATGGGAGGGATGACCGGCCTAGGTTTAGTTGGGGCTAGAGCGCAAAAGGTAAAAGAGATCGTCCTGCATCTGATGGAAAAGGATCAGGGATTGACTCCGGAAGGGGTAGAAAAGATCGACTTTACTGAATCGGAAGGTAGTTTCAGAGATCCTAGAGTGAAAGCGATCTTTTTGATCTGCCCTGCAGTTTTTGCCTATACCCCTGAATCACTTCGACAGATCAAGGTGCCGGTTGGTCTCGTTGCTGCCATCCACGATGAAGTACTGCCTTACCGAGAGCATTCTTATCAGTTAATCAAACACCTCACCCCCTATAAACTGAAAATCATCCGTAAAAAAGTTTCTCATTTTTCCTTCTTAAATCAGATGTCTGAGGTAGGAAAAAAAACTTTCTATAAAGTCGTTCAGAACGATCCTCCTTCCTGTAACCGGGGCGATGTCCACAGGGAAGTGGGCCCAGTTGTCGCTCAGTTTTTTCAAGATACCTTGAAAAATTAACGGTGCAATAGAGGCTGGTTATAACTTAAGAATATTACATAAAAAGCCAGCACACAGAGGTTTGGTTTATATAAAAAATTATGTAATCAACATAACCTCTATTGCACCGCCGAAAAATTGATGGGGTAGTCAACTAAATTTTCATTATTTTCCATGTGGAAATTTTTTAATCTCTATAAAAATCAAAGGTGGACTCTAAATATTCCGCTTGTTAAACTCCCCTAAAAGTTAGCAATGGTGCTGACTCTCCTTGCAGAATGGATGACCCGAACAATTCGGGCCAGTCAGGCGCAAGGGCTATTAGAAGTGAATGATGCATAACACGAAGACACAAGATTCCTCTTGTTTCAGATCCCAAGTCGGCGTTGGTTCGAAAACCAATGTGACCGTCATGGTCGTGGTGTGCACCGTCACAGTGTACAAATAGCCCTTTTTCCGCCTGAACCTTCTTAAAAAATCAAAAAACTCCCCAAACAGAAGCTCCGGCGGGAAGAGGGCATAACCCTTAAGGTGGCCATATGCCCGCAGAAATTATTTCCGTTTCGGATCAAATCAAACAGCCCCCTCGCGTGGGTACTTTTTCCACCGGTCTTGCCCTCTTTTCGATGTTTTTTGGCGCAGGCAATCTGATTTTTCCTCTCATTATAGGCCGCATGTCTGGCACGGAAACCAATTCCGCGATTCTGGGATTGGGGATTTCTGCTGTGATCTTCCCATTCCTTGGGTTGATCGCGATGATGTTCTATTCGGCAGATATCCACTTATTTTTTAAGCGTCTCGGAAAATGGCCAAGCCTGATCTTTTTATTTGTCCTTCAAATGAGCCAGGGGCCTTTTGGGGCAATGCCTCGTCTCGTCACGCTGATGCATGCGAGCATTAAAACGTACTTACCGGGATTGTCCCTTGGGTTTTTTAGCATTCTCATTTGCACAGTGATCTTTTTCTTGACTGTGCGGCCGCAGAAGATTGTCCATCTTTTAGGAGTTATTTTAACGCCTTTGCTGCTTTTGACTCTTGCCTCATTGATTTTCTTTGGCGCCATTCATCCACCAGATGTGCAGCCTGTCTTGGAAGGCAGTGGGCATTATTTTGGGCAAGGTCTTAAAATGGGCTACCAGACAACAGATCTCATCGCAGCGCTTCTCTTTGCCATGGTGGTGTGGCCTCATCTTTCTCAAGGGACCGATTCTCTTCCTCCAGAAGAGGGAAAGCGGCTGATTCGACGTCGGATGACAGGAGCCAGTTTGATCGCAGCCAGTCTTTTAATGGTCACTTATGTCGGTCTTTGCTGGTTATCCGCCCATCATAGCTGGACGCTCGATCCCAATCTGGCATCTGAAGATTTGCTCCAAGGAATTGCTCTTAAAATTCTTGGGCCCATTGGAGGATTGGTCGCAGCAGTTGCCGTTTTTCTCGCTTGCTTGACGACTGCTATTTCGCTTGCTTCGGTATTTTCTCAATACATTCAGAAAGATCTCTTGCCCAACCGGATGGGAAATCCCAGTGCTCTCTTGCTCACTCTTGGGATTTCAGCTGCGATCGCAAATCTGGGATTTGGGGGAATTGTCCGGCTTTGGGGACCGCTTCTCGAAGTGATCTATCCCGCATTGATTGTTTTATGCGTATTGAACATCGCCCACTCTCTTTACAAATTCAAGACGGTTCAGGCGCCTGTTTTCTTTGCATTGGCAGTTGCATTGGGAGGACTTTGCTTCGGATAATTTAAAATCTCTCCATTTAAATAGAGCCATTTTCCCTCAATTTTTTGGAAATGGCTCTTCTCTTCCAAAACGGAAGGAATCCCATTTTGTTCGAGATGCGCTGCAAAGTGAACTTGGGTTTCGCTAAAGTCCAAAATCTCGAGCTTCACAAATTTGTAGTTTGTGCCAAATATCAGAATATCTGTCTCCCAATTCTTCCGATTTTTTTCAAAATAGGGGCTTTGAGGGTGTGTTGTTTCCATGATATAGCGGGCTTTCTTTAGCGCGTAGGCCGAATAGCGCGAGCGCATGAGCGCTAGAGCAGTAGGTGGGAGCGCGCCATCGTGAAAAGGCTTGCAGCACTCTTCATATGGTTTTCCGCTGCAGCAGGGGCATTTATTTTCCATGGGAGCTACTCTATCAGATCGTATTATTTATTACGAAGTGGATGGGGAACTGTTTTCGCTCTTCAAATGTCTTTTTCTCCAAGCTTGACCCCCAAGGATAATTGAATCGGATCTCTTCATTTTCACGGATGATCACGAGAGCGGCCTGTCCTCCAAGCTTTCCAAAAATCAGGGGATTGAGGCTCATTGAAAAGGCGCCAGTTTCATCAGCCGCAAGCTCTCTCATCTCTTCTCGTTCTCCTGAAATATGCAATACTTTCACAATTTCTTGAGGTGTGAACCCTGACGCTCTGAGTTGCAACTTTGTCAACATCGGGTGGGTCACGATGATGGAAAGATGTGCTCCGCTCAGGCTTGTTTCTTCCAAAGGATAAGGGATGAATTCTACTGTTGCAATCGTTCCTTTTTCCTTGGCGACAATTGCGTAAATCACTTGTTTGCCGCTAAGAAGTCCCTCTGCTTCAACAAAAGAGATTTCTTTTTGGATTTTGGTCCCCTGTCGATCAAAAATTGCCACGCTTCCATCTCGCTGCCTCTCAAATTCAAAACGGACATCTATTTTTTCCTTCACAGGATCGATGACTGCAAAAATCATTCGCTCATTGAGTGGGATTCCCTCTGCTTTTAGCAATAGTTCGGGGACAGACTCGCAAGGCTGCAGTTTCAAGCTAAATTCTTCTGATGGACTCTCCAAGCTCTGCTCTACGATCCAGATATCTCTCTCTTGGTTCAAAGCACCTGTGTTTTTTGTGAAGATTTCGGTGAAATGCTTTTGTTGATTGTATGTGCAGCCTGCGCAAAGAAAGCAGAAGGAAATAACAGTTAGAATTTTTTTATAAATAAGCATGATGTCTTGTTAGTTTTATTTTTGTGCTTAATTATGCTTTATTTTGTGATTTTTGTATTTTTGAATTTTTTATTAGGTATAAATAATAAAAAATAGAAATTTTAATGCTTGGAATTTAAAATAATTCGGAAGTTTTAGAAATGCAGACAGGGGGTTTTAACTAATTTTTTTGCTCTGAATCATGAGCACTTGCAAGTTTAGATCTTAGAAGAGCAGGTAGGGTAAGTCCTAAACATGGAATGCTCAGATCTAGGGTAGTGATAAATCTGTAAGGTCGAGAGTGAAGATAGTTTTAAACAGGATCCGCTTCGCGGGCAGGATCGTCGAGGCG
>JAZKAZ010000122.1:0-2165 GCA_040388845.1 Chlamydiota bacterium
GTAACCATTTAAAGGATTAGACAATGGCACAAGAAGAGACCATCGGAATCGGCCGCAGAAAAACTGCAGTTTCCTCAGTTCGCATGAGACGTGGAACCGGGATTATCGACGTAAACGGACGTACTTTTGAACAGTATTTTCCCCTCCCCCTTCAGCGCGATCTCATTTTAGCGCCGATCGAAAAATTTTCAAACGCCCAAAAAGTGGATCTCGTGATCCGCGTAAAGGGTGGCGGACTTGAAGCTCAAGCCGTTGCGACAAGACTCGGCATTAGCCGCGCACTCGTGCAGGAAAGCGAAGAGATCCGCAGCAGCCTAAAGGCTCTTGGATTTCTCACTCGCGATCCTCGCAAGAAAGAGCGCAAGAAGTATGGCAGAAAAGGAGCCCGTAAGCGCTTCCAGTTCTCCAAACGATAAAAATTTCCCTCCTTATATTCCAAGCCTTTTGGTGCAAACCAAAAGGCTTTTTTATTTCAGATAATTTCTTATCCCTGATATGGATCAAATTGGGGACTCTGCCCCAAACCCAGCCAAAGGACTTCGTCCTCTGGACTCCTGTATGTTGTTAAAATAAAAAAGGATTCCATAAGGACAAAGTCCTTTGGCAGGGTTTGGGGTAGCGCTCCAATTGAAACCAAAAAGGATTTGAATATGGAAGGGAAACCTGTCTCTGCCTCTGCGATCATCGACCAGGTGGTCGAAGTATTTCCCAACGATCTGAATCCGCATGGGACTTTGTTTGGGGGGAGAGTGATGCAGATCGTCGACTCTCTTGCGGCCATTGTTGCCAAGCGCCATTCTGGGAAAGTTTGTGTGACATTGGGGATTGATTCCGTCCGGTTTTTAAATCCCGCTCGCCGGGGCGATATATTGGTCTGTATGGCATCGGTGAACCGAGCTTGGCGTACATCGCTTGAGATTGGGGTGAAGGTATTGGCAGAAGATTTCCGCACATTGGAGCAGAAGGAGATTCTTTCTGCTTATTTTACCTTTGTGGCAGTGGATGACGACCATAAGCCGGTTGAGGTGATTGCTGTGATTCCAGAAACAGAAGAGCAGCTCAAGCGGTATGAAGAGGCAGAGGCAAGGCGTCAGTATCGACTATCCCATCAGAGCCGGTAGATTTCGCTGTATTTTTTCTTTAAATAGGAACAGTAGGCAGCTTCACTCAGCGGGCCTCCTGTGACTTTTTTTGCCAGCTCATCTGAGTTGTAGGTACGGCCCCAACGGTGGATGTTTATTTTGAGCCAGTGGCGCACGAATGCCAGATCGCCGGCGGCCACCTTTTCGCTCCAGTCGGGATGCTCCTTGGCAAAAGCGGTAAAGAACTGGGCTGCGAAGAGATTGCCGAGCGCGTAGGTAGGAAAATAGCCAAAATCCCCAAGCGACCAATGGATGTCTTGCAGACACCCTTCTGTATCTGAGGAGGGGGTGATTCCGAAATATTCTTTCATTTTCTCATTCCATGCGTCGGGAAGATCCGACACTTGCAAAGAGCCGCCGATCAGTTGTTTTTCGATTTCAAAGCGGGCAATGACATGGAGGCAATAGGTGACCTCGTCTGCCTCGACCCGAACCAAAGAGGGTTTTACCTGATTGATTGCTCGGTACAACCTCTCGAGGGGAATTTTCTGAAGATGAGTTGGAAGGGCTTTTTGCAGATGAGGGTAAAAAAATTTCCAAAATGAAAGACTTCTGCCGATGAGAGTTTCCCACCAGCGCGACTGACTTTCGTGGATGCTCAAAGAGGTAGCCTCGCTCAAAGGGGTTCCCCAATGCTCAAGAGAAAGGCCCATTTCATACAGAGAGTGGCCCGTTTCGTGCAGAACAGAAAAGAGATTGCTCTTGAAGTTGTGAGAGAGGATGCGCGTTGTGATGCGGCTGTCATGGGGATGCATTGCGGTGGAGAAAGGGTGAGAGGAAAGATCTAGACGGGTGTAGGCTGGATCGACAGGCAGTTTTGAGAGAAGGAGATGCGCCAGTTCCATCTGTTTGGCATCGTCTACTTTTTTATGGAGAAATCCATTTTCGATCTGTTTTGAGGTGTTGATTTTTTTAAGTAGGCTTTTCAGCTCTTTTTGCAGGCCTTTGAAAATAGCGCCTACGCGAGAGGTTGTCATACACGGCTCATACGCCTCGAGAAGGGCGTCATAGGGGTGTTCCCCA
>JAZKAZ010000122.1:2175-4891 GCA_040388845.1 Chlamydiota bacterium
AAAATTTCCGCTTTTTCCCGAGAGAGGTGGATGATTTTTTCTAAAAAGGGGGCAAAGAGCCTGAACTGATTGGTTTTTTTAGCAATCGCCCAGATTTGACTTGCCTCTGAAGTTGTTTGAGAAAAGGTCTTCACAAAAGAGGCGGGGAGTTTTGTGGCTTTGATAAAGTCTTTATGCCACTCGCGTAAGCAGGCCAGCTGCTGTTTTGAAAGGCCTTTGATCCGAGGTTTGCCTGATTTAAGATGCACCAATTTCTCAAGACAATGCTTGAATCTTTGGCTGCTTTTTTCCTCATGGAGAAGAGTGGAGAGCTGAGCGATTTGAGAGCTGCGGGCAGCGCCTGCACCTGTTGGCATGTAGGTTTCTTGATCCCAGTGGAGAAGGGAAAGAATCGAGTTGTAGGTATGAATCTTGGTGGAGATTTCACAAAGATCGAGGTAGTCTTGGGGTGTCTTCATGAAGTCGGATCATACAAAACGGCCCAATTGCAGGCCACCGTAAAAATAAGCCTGAATAAAATGAGCCCCTCATGCTAAGCTAGCCCTCCTTAAAATTTCAGGAGTTACATATGAGAAATGCTGTTTTTTTAGAAGGACGAGTGGATGGACTTGTAAAAATTTATTATTCATTGAATCCAGTGGGAGCATCTTTCGTATTCGAAAATAAACAATCTGCTGAAAAAGCAAATGACCTAGCAAGAAGGTCAATGGGACCTTGCAATCTCATTGATTTGAAAGAAACGGGAAACCCCTCAAATCTAAAGCTTTCTTCTCCGTACAAGGCAATTACTTATTGCTCGGCCATGGGCTCAAGAAATTCACCCGCCGATGCGGAAAGAGTGATTTTATGTGCTGTAAAAGCAATGAGAAGTTTAACGATCACTTCTCGGTCAATTATACCATTGGAACAAATCAAAGCTGTAAAAATTTAATCGGGAGTTATTTATGACTAGCGTTGCTTTACCTGGTACTTCTTCAGCTACCGTTGCTTCAACCTTTGATGCCTACATACCTGGGGTTAACAAAATTTACTATTCGCTAGGAAAAAAGGCAGTGGTATCTTTGGAATTCACAGACAATGATCAAGCTCAAGCGGCGATGAAATCAGTAAAGGCGGCGATGGGATTGTTTAATTTCCAGAATTTGCAACAAACAGCAAATCCTGAGGGTGTGAAAAATTTTTCTTCTAATGTGATTTCTTACTGCGTATTCGAGAAGGATCCAGAAAACACACTAGAAATGGATGCCGAGCAGATTCTGAATCGTTTAGGAAGTATCCTAGAAGTGAGGACGAATACTGTATTCTCACTGATAAGGGTTCAAGAACTGCCGCTAAGCGAGGCAGCGCCAAATTTCCGCCTCCCGAGCAAGCGCTTATTTCAGTCTGTTGTAAAAAAAATGATACAGGAAGAGAAAAAAAATGTACTCCCTCAATCCACGCAGATATCTTCTCAGGTAGAATCTAAGGAAGATTTGGAAGATGTTTTTCTCGATGCACGTACTTTTGATGCTTTGCGTGAGATCACAGAAATGGAAGATCTCCTTAAGCCAGCCAGTTCATAAGTTGCCGATAAAGAAGAAAGTTTTCTGGCGGAAAAGGCAAAGAATGGATTTTCCACTACATGGGATTTTGATTGATGAAAGCCTCGGCAATAGCGCCTGGATAGGTGAGCCAAATTTGGTCTCTTTTTGCTGCAATTTTCTGAAGAGCTTTTCGGAGTTGATGCAGACGGAAAGGCTGCCCTGCAATGTAAGGATGAAGCGCTAAAGAAAAGACAAGAGGCTCTTTTTTCGACTGCAAGAGCATTTCTTCAAACTGATCGACGATCATTTCGCTAAATTCACGAGCAGAGGCTCTTCGGACGGCAATTGCCGGGATATCGTTGAGTTCCTGAGAGTAGGGGATTGAAAGAATTTTTCCATGAGAAGTATGAAACCAAACGGGTTGATCATCGCAGCACCAGTCGAGCAAATACTGGTATCCAATTTTCTGCAGTAAGTCAGGAGTATGGTAGCTTTCCGAGATCCAGGGGCCAAGCCATCCTTTAGGGGCCTTTCCCTCATGCTGATGGATGAGAGCTGTGACTTCTCGAATCATTTTTTCTTCATCGGAGGCTTTTAAAATGCCTTGCCGTTCTGCATTGGTCATGCCGTGGGCTACGATTTCATCGCCTCTTTTGCGAAAGGCTGAAATCACTTCGGAACAATGTTCATAAATAGCGCCGTTCAATAAAACAGCGATGGGGAGCTTCAATTCATTGAATAAATCCAGAAGACGCCAAATGCCCACTCGATTGCCATAGTCTCTCCACGAGTAGTTCAGGACATCGGGCGGAGGCCCCCCGGGAGCAAGCTCTGCTCCTAGGCCTTCCCCAAAAGAAAAATGCTCTACATTTAGTGCGATGTAAACGGCAAGTGTTTTACCTTCCGGCCACGAGAACTTCTTTCTCGTTTCAATTGAAGAATATCCGTATCGATGATGAGATTTGAGCATAAAGTCCCTAAATCTGGATTTATTCTTTTACGAGGGGGAAATCAAGAGTTATTTGTAATTATTTCAATCTCCTAAAAGAATCAGTCCTGGACATGACCTTTTGATATAGCCATTTTTTAAAGACTGTCTTGGCATCAGCAAATGACAGGATATCCAGGATGGGAAAATATAAAATAAGTGAGTTTTTGTTTGTAACAAGCCTATTTTTTTTCAGCGCAGAGAG
>JAZKAZ010000123.1:0-2984 GCA_040388845.1 Chlamydiota bacterium
TAAAAAATTCAGCTTAAATTAACAAGTAATGCGTATACCGCGATATAACTGAAGGTCTGCTTCCCCATAGGCATCTTCCACCCCAAAAATCAGGTCATGTGCTAAAAGATGGCGCAGCACTCGGATCTCAGCATTTTCAATGATTTTTGAGAAGCTCATATTGTCCGCATCGATATCGGGAATCATCTTTCTTAAGTGACCGTAAGAGGCGCTATCCATCAAACCTTTATAGAAAACAACCCTGAAGCGTAAAGCAAACTGGTCATTTGCGATTTTACGATTCAACACCCCAATCATTTCAGTTGCAACGGCTCGATCTAAATCGGAAAGGCCTTCAAAAACCGACTTATCTGCACGAATTGGATCATTAGGCCCAATAATGCCATTTTTAGCGTGGATTTTTTCCTGTCTTGTCTGCGTTGCGATTCTTTCTCGGTGACGCGCTTCGAGAGCTGCAAAATCGAAAGTATTGTCAAAACGTTTTGGATCAATGGTCTTTAGTGCATTCTGCATGGTGTCTAAACTGGATTCATCCACGTTGCTTGCAAGATTTTTCCAATTGTCGTAATGGTAGAGTCCCGCCAAACCATCCCTGCCAGATAATTCATCGGTATCAAGGAGGGCAAAGCCCGTTCCGTCTGCTAAAAATGGAGCATTTTGCGGTTTGATATCGATTAACTTTGCATCATAGGCAAAATGCACTAGCTGGGTGATCGAGTCATCGAGAATCTTTTTTGTCTCTGAATTGCGATTCATGGTTTTCACGAGGTTTAAAAAAGAGAGGCAATCGCCTCCTTGTATTTGCAACTTTTCTTCCGCAACGAACCACAATGAATTTCCTTGTGTATCTTGAACGTTGCCAAGATAGGATCTAGGAAATCGGAGACGGGCAAAATGGTTCCCCTTTTCCTGCATTTTAAGGCTTGTTTCATAGCGATTTCTCGCATAACGCTCTGCTCCTGGATCGTCCGAACATTTATCGGGGGGAAGCGTTTTAAAAATAATCCCAGGAAACTCTTTCACAAACTCGACTACGATATCTCCGCTATTATAATATTTGATATCTGGAAGGATTTTATTGGTTGAAAAGTTTAAAATGAAATTGCGAATCCGAACCAAATGAGGCTCAATTCGATTTTTGACACTAGATTCCCAATCTTCTTGTTTTGGACGGGGATGAAGCTGCGTCTGTCTTGTTTTTTCTGCCAGGAGAATCTCTTGGATTTGCCCATTTTCCTGTGCAGTTTTCTCTAGGATCTGCATACGCAGACGCTCCAGCGATATTTCTTGCGTTTCAGTGAGATGCGAAACTGCTTTTAGAGAATCTGCACACTTTAAGTTTCTTAAAAGAGCTGCCGAGTTCAAACGAAATTGCTCATCGCTGGAAAAAGAGGGAACATAGCTCAATATCCATTGCTCTGCTGAGGATTCTAAAGCCTGTATAAGGCAGATCTGCAGCAGGGCAAACTGATCAGAGGAAGATAAATCTTGAATGTGTTTTTGAATCATATCGAAGAAGTTGCCAGTGAGAGGCAATCGATCTGCATAGGCCGCAAGAACTTTGGATTTTTGTGCAGAATCTAAACGTAAGAGCCACTCTTCTTTGGGTGCAGAGGGAAAATAACCGATCTGAATAAGAAATTTTACAATAGGCACGGATTTATAAGGATTTGCTCCTGCTTTAAGTAAAAAGCGGACAGAGGCTTCATCTCTTGCCTCGGATGCAATTCTAAGACTTGTCTGCTGTGTTTTCCGAAGAGAGGGGAATCTTCGATAAAGCATTTGCGTCACTGCAGGGTGATCAGAGGCCAAGCTCAAGGCGGCAAGTGCAGTCTTAAGGTCAATATTGCCAGTTAACGCTAAGCTTTGTGCAATTGTTAAATGCCCATTTTCAGAGGCTTTTAGAAATGCCTTGGTATACCCATTAAGGCTTATTTTGCCGCATTTCAAGAGGATCTCTATAGCCCAAGGCTGGTTGGCATAGGCGGCAGTTGTGAGCGCGGAGTCATGATCTTCGGGAAGTCCTCGAGGAATGAGATCCTTTAAAAGACTCCTTCTTTGCCCGAGTGGATCTTCCTGGTTTCGGACAGTCTGAGAGATCGCTGAGGAAAAATGAGAGGCCTGAGTGCCATGAATTTTTTGGTCGATCAAAAAAGAAACTGCTTCAAAATCTCCATTCTCAGCGAGACAGTCAAGAATCCAATCCTTGGTGTCTTTATCTAATTTATGTGAATAGGTCTGCACCCATTTGCACATAGCCCCATTGTAATTGTGGGATGCGAACATACGGAGCGCAGAGTTGATCATGAAATCGTCATCTGCTTGTAGCGTTTCGGAAGAATATAAATTCCATGTTTCTTCCTCTTCTTTCGAGCGGAAAAAACTGTTTTCAAAGGGGGGGCTCTCATCTTTTGAATTCAAGCAGAGAGCATTTGAGAAAAACTCTGGGGGGTTATTTGAAAATGGAGCGCTGACTCCCATTTCTTGATGAGATAAATTTTTGACAGTTAAAAGAAAAAGGACAGTAATGAGTCCTGCTTTATAAAGAGCTTTTTGGGGAAGCCGAGAGATAGCAAAGGCGGCAATGGCTCCGGGGACACCCCCTCCGGCAGTCAGGGAGAGCAATGTGACAGTTCCTGAAAAGAGCAGGTCTCTACGGGAATTAGGAATCAATGTTTTTGCGGCTCTAAATAAAAAATTTCCAGCAGCCTTAGTGTTATTTATTATTTGAAGCGAGCTCATACAATAGCATTTCTTATGTTTAAAAGATGTTTTATTGTATCATATTTATTATTAATAGTAAATTGCAGGTTAATTTTTAATATTAAAGTTTTTAGGCTTTTTCAAGGGCGATTCAAGTCAGTAAAAGTGGTTGTTTTTTAACGACTCAAAAACCTATAATTCACACAAATTTCTTCTGGTGGCCATGGAGAGGGAGACACACCTGATCCCATCCCGAACTCAGAAGTAAAGCCCCTCGTCGC
>JAZKAZ010000124.1:0-15096 GCA_040388845.1 Chlamydiota bacterium
GGGAGTTCCAAAAGACTCTATTCAGCCTCCAAATAATACTGCGATGGAATTTGTTCAAGAAACACCCAAAAAGGACAGTCTACTTTTCAATTCAAAAATACTCGCTAAAAAGTTGCGTATTAATGGGAAACAATTGGGGGAGGCTATTAAGAAAATACGAGCTGCCAGGGACGAAAGTCAATCAGTTTTTGCCACGCATATGGGGCTAGAACAGGCCATTTTATCCAGCATCGAAAATGAGGCAATTTACAACCCAAGTTATTTTCCTACTGATGCGGCTTTAAAAAACATCGCTATCAGGCTAGGTTACATGACGATTGAAAAATTTTTATATGCAATTTCTTCATCCGACAAAAATAAACTCGATCCAGGACCAGATTCTTCAAATCCGAATTTGGAAGGAGTTCCAAAAGACTCTATTCAGCCTCCAACTAATACTAACCAAAAAGAGCAAATAGGCCCTGTACTTATATCGCTTCCTGAAGCCCCCTCCCCTTTAAATGAAAACTCCTCAAGTTCTACTCCATCCATTAATAAAAAAACAAAAGATATTGAACCGGTTAATAATTCATCAGCTCAAAATATTCAAACAAGTCAAAAAGACAAGACCCTCTTTTCGAATATAGAAGCTTCCAAACAAAAGCTAAATGAAATAGACCTCACTGAAGACAGCGACGAAGAGGCTGCTCAAATTTCGGATGAAGAATCGGAAAATTCAACCCCTCATCTTTTTTCGAAAGAGGATTTAGATCAAGCAGATCGAGAATTCCGTTCAATAAGCCTTGGAAAACCCCCATCCGCAAATGTCCAGTTGCCAACAGAATTAGTGCAGGCAGCTGCGCCGGAAAATCGAGCTCAAGGAACATCCTATCCAATACCTGAAAGATCTACTGAGATTAACCCAGCAAATCCAAAAGACAAAGACACTCTTTCGAACAATGATAATAATCGAATAGACCTCATTGAAGAAGAGGATACTCAATTTTCGGATGAAGAATTGGAAACTTCAAGCGCTCATCTTTTTTCGAGAGAGGAGTCAGCTCGAGCACATCAAGCATTCGTAAGTGGAATAGGCCTCCTCAGAGAAACTCCATCTAAAAATTCCGACTTAATTAACAACTTTTCGCTTGCGAATGCACCATCTACCTCTTTGGAAAATTCAGACTCTCTTCAATCTATATCGAATACTTCAAGTCAAAAAATTGCATCACCCAAATTAAAAAACCACGCTGAAATACTAGGTATTTCTAAAGATGATATGAATGGAAGCACAAGCGTTATGAATTTTTTATACACAATTAATGCGGAACAACAAGCTTCCTCAACTTCACAAGAGGTCTCCATCCCCGCGTCCCCGATCCAGGGCCAACCGGATGAAGAATCGCAAAACACTCTCCCTCTTGAGCCTTCTTCAAAGAACCATTCGGAACTAATTGCTGAAGCACCTCCTAAAGAAATCTCTTCAATGGATGGAGCTCTTACTCTCCTGAATCTATCGAAAACAATTCTAAAAGACCCTATTCAATCTACAAATAAGAAAAGAAAAGATTCCAGTCAAAAAACAAATAAAAACATTTCAACACACAGCAATAAAAAACAAGAATCCTTAGATAAAAATGAAATATTTGATCCACACCTGGACAGCGAGCTTAGGCGTAGTGGAACCATCGAAACGGAACAAAGAATTAATTTATTTAAATTAGGGAAAAACATCGGTGATATCAGAGGGAACGTCAAGCAAGCAGTATTGGCAAAGGAGCTCGGCATAAGTCCGAAGAATCTGTCCTTTGTTGAATGTGGCAAGAGCTTCACTCTTACTAAGATCACATTAGAAAACATTGCAGAAGCTCTCTCTTCTAAAGATCGAACTGTTACTATGAAGGATTTTTTGAAAGATGCTCTAATAGAACCGGAGTCAACGGATCTCATCGAGACCTCTGCCAGCTATAAGAAGAGAAAAATAAATTCTAATCCAAACACTTCAATTCATTTGCTGCCTCAAATCAATCAGACAAAGAAACAAATGCTAAATGAAAATGATCCGAAAAGTATACATCTCACTGGAGAAAGCGGCGAAGCGGATACTCAAATCTCTGACCACCACCTCTCAAATTCTTTATCGTTTACAAAGAAGAAAACAAAAATCGTTACAACAAAAGAGTCTAACAAAAAATTTGATCTGCACTTAGAAAGCGAGCTTAAGCTTAGTGGAACCATCGAAACGAAACAAAGAATTAATTTAATTAATTTAGGGGATAACATCCTTCAAATCAGGAAAAAGAAGAAGTGCACTCAAGAAGTATTGGCAAGTCAGATCGGAGTAAATGCGAAACGCTTATCCTCTTTTGAAAAGGGAAAGAGCCGCACCCTTACTCAGAGCCTATTAGAAAACATTGCTAAGGCTCTCTCTTCTACTCTCGGGGATTTATTGAAAAATGCCCTAATAGAACAGGCCCCGCTATCTAAAACCAAGGCTCTTTCTTCTAAAAATCGAACTCTTACTCCCGGGAATTTATTGAAAAATGACCTAATAGAACAGGCCCCGCTGTCTCAAACCAATGAGATAAACCAAAAAAACATCAACTATCATTCTAAGCAACACATAAGCTATCCTTCTAAACAAACTGAAATCGATATTAATGAAATTGCACGTACCCTTGGTCTATTAACGATGACTAGTAGAAACACTGTTGTCGAAAAATTCAGATCGACTCATAAAATTAAACAGGGCCCCCTGTCGAAGGAAAATATTCAGGATTTTATAGACGAGTTAAAATCAAAATTAGAAAAACGCTTTAATGAAAATCTTGTAAATGAAATGCTAAAATTCACTGCTTGCCAGCCTAACGAACCATTCGGTGAGAACTTTATTAAAGTATATGAATCCTCATTGCGCCTGCAAGAAAAGAAGTCGAAATCCCTAATAAGTCTTGCTAAAACTTTAGAAATTAATCCACAAATGGTAGGGAAGGCAATTGCGCTTGGAAGAAACACTCTCGGCCTAAATCAAAAGAAATTTTTCAGCCGTCTTATTGATAGAAAATCTGCCCACCGCGGAGAAGAAAGCGCAGAAGAAAAAGTAGATAAGTGGGAAACAGGTGAATCATATCCTACAGACTATTTTCTAGAAAAAATTGCTTCTGTCTTCGGTTATAAAGATGACAGGAATGGGAACACAAGTGCTGGTATGAATTTTCTATACGCAATTAAAGCCGCACAACAAGCTCCTTCCACTTCACAAGAGGTCTCCTCCATCCCATCAGAGCCAAAATAAAAGAGAGTGCCTACGACTGATTTTGGACAAAGGCCAGCTGGGGGATGCGCAGATCGATGATTCGCGGATGAAACCTTCCGCTTTGCTGGACGCCTGTAAGCTGGCGCCGGTAATCTTCCATCATATTGCGCTTCAATGCAAAAAAGTTGTTCAGCTGCGGCCCATACTCTTTGGGCGCAAGCCTAAGAATTTTAGGGAACACACAGACGATTTCTTGGACGTCCTTGCGCACGGAGAGCTCTTCTTCGGTAAAAAGGACAATTTCTCTTTGTCCAAGACTGGGTGCAAATGCATTTGAAACATCAATCCGTTTCACTCTGAGCCCCTCGCGCCAAGAAGACCCTTCTAAAAATTGGAGGATTTCAAATGCTAAGTGGAGATGCTTATTTTTTATGGGAGTGAGCCATCTTCCTCCCTGCCTTCCCATTGCGTCTTCCGGAGCCCCAAAGGCGGGCAACCCCAAGTAAACTTCAGCCAAATTTTTAGGAGAGAAAAATGGGTGGATGGGAAACACATATCCGTCGCGGTCGATTCCCAAATTTTGGTAATCGATGAGCCTTGCAATGGGTCTGCGCAATTCATAATCGATGTAGAGAGTATTGGGAGGTAGACGTTTGATTTTAGCGCTCTGAATTAAGGGAGAGGCAAGGAGCTTTTGTTCGGCTTTTTTTAAATCAAATGCGTAGATTTGCGACGGATGATCTGCAGAAAGACCCAGCAATTCCGCAAGATACGAAGTCTTGAGGGCCTCTTTTTCAGGGCCTGTCTGAATGATGGCGACGATCCGATTGGCCTCATCATGAATGCGGCGCTGATGGAAGTGGGTCCACGCCCAATAGCTGCTCAAACTGACCACGAGAGTAAAGCTCGTGGAGCCGATGAGGCAAAAAAGGGCTTGGCGCATGGTCCATGTAGGAGAATCCATCAACTGATCCTTAATTGGTTAAAACACTCGAGAATCGGGCCACCTGTATGGGTGATGTCTCCCGCTCCCAAGGTGATTGCCACGTCTCTTTGCTTCAAATGCCTGGCTACTCCCTCTATCAATTGAGCTCTCGGAATAAAATGAACTTTGGCTCCCAGCCTTTCTTTCATTTTGGCGTGCAGGGCAGCGCTTGTAATCCCCTCGATGGGAGCTTCTCCCGCCCCATAAATATCGGTTAAAATCACTTCATCTGCGCATTCAAAACAATCGGGAAACGAATCAAAGAGATCGCGAACGCGGGTATAGCGGTGAGGCTGAAAGATAGCCACCAGGCGGGCGTTTTTATATTTCTCCCGCAAGGCAAGAAGAGTGACCGCAATTTCTGTGGGATGATGGCCATAATCGTCATAGAGAGTGAGTTGAGAGAGTTGCCCCTTGCACTCCAATCTACGGGCGGTCCCGGAAAATTTTTGAAACGCCCTGCGGATTGCCTCTTCTGGGACATCCAAACTCCGAGCCAGTCCAAACACCGCAGCCCCATTCAGAGCATTATGACGCCCCAAAAGAGAGAGTTCGATCTTTCGATACTGGATTTCCTGAAAGGAGAGATCGAAAGCAATTCCTTGGTCGCTCTGTTCAAAGTGAGAGATCAAAGCTGCCGATAGAGGAGAAAATCCATAAGAGACTCCTTTTGGGCCAAGCGCCAAAAGCCGAGGATCGTCGCGGCACCAAAAGAGATGTTTTAGGTTTTTGGAGATCTCAAAAAATCTCTCAAAGGCCTTATTCAGCTTTTCTTCAGTGCCCCAATAATCCAAATGATCGTTTTCCAAATTGGTCACAATTGCGCCAAAGGGGGCGGTTTTCAAAAAAGACCCGTCGCTTTCATCGGCCTCGGCCACAAAATACGCCCCAGCACCTGCCTGTCCATTCGTATTGAGCGCTCGAAGAATCCCCCCAACCACAAAAGAGGGGTCCATACTCGCCTCCATCAGTACAGCCGCAAGCAATGCAGATGTCGTCGTTTTCCCATGTGTGCCAGTGACTAAAAGAGCCTTTTGAGAACACATCAGCAGATCTAAAAGATCGGAGCGATGGAGAATTGGGAGGTTCAGTTCTTTGGCTTTAGCAATTTCGACATTGTCAGGCTTGATCCCCGAGCTAACAACCACTGTAATTCCAGGAGTCAAAACATC
Organism: Chlamydiota bacterium; assembly: GCA_040388845.1. GTDB lineage: Bacteria > Chlamydiota > Chlamydiia > Chlamydiales > SM23-39 > JAZKAZ01. Next base: position 5,393 of record JAZKAZ010000124.1, read on the forward strand.
GGCATTATGACCGACAAAGACAACCGCACCCTCTTTTTGCAGCTGACCCAAAAGCGGACTGAATACTGCATCGCTCCCCTGCACTGGATAGCCGCGCTGCAACAGGATGCGCGCCAAGGCGCTCATTCCAATCCCGCCTAGGCCGATTAGATGGTAGGTCTCATTTTTTTTCATTGCTTTTCCTCTCATGAAACTCTCTTGGGGCTTTGCCCCAAACCCAACCATTGGACTCTCGTCCTTATGGAATCCTTAATTTTTTAGAATAAGGACGTCAGTTTTTTTTGACAGGACAAGCAGCTCTTTTATTTTTTTTCGCCGACTTCTCGGACAATCTCACTTAAATTTGGTTTTCCTTCGTACGAAGATCTGATTTTGCCTAAAGCCTCTGACCGGATCTGTCGCTCTTGAATCAGCGCCTCGATTTCTGTCACTTGGCGCATGACTGCGGCATCCTGCTGCAAGAGGAGGCGGGCGCCTCCGAGCGCTGCTAGATATTCTCCGTTTTTTTTCTGGTGGTCATCGGCAGCTTCGGGAAATGGGATTAAAAGCGCAGGTTTTTGAAAACGGATCAATTCGGCAGTTGTGCCAGCGCCTGATCTACAGATTGCAATATCTGCGGCAAGGTAAGTTTTGCTCATCTCTTTTTCAAATGTTTTGACCCTAGCTCCGATGGCGTGCAGTGCATAGTGGGCCTTATATTTCTCTTCTTCTTTTCCGGTTAGGTGAATCACCTGGAAGGAAAGTCCCCTCGATTTGAGCAAGACCGCTATTTCAGGGAAAGAAAAGTTGAGGAAAGAGGCTCCCTGCGATCCGCCGAATACGAGGATTGTAAATACGTCTGGCTGCAGCTGGAGCTCAAGTCTTGCTTCCTGAGGAGTTATCTTTTTGATCCCAGGTTCTACCCATGGTAAGAGAGGGACGTAGATCTCTTTACGGGAAACTTTTTTTGGGAGCGGCAGCTGGAGAGCTATTTTTTCTGCAAAGGGAATCAAAAGGCGATTGACTTTTCCCAAAATGCAGTTTGCCTCGAAGAGGACGATTTTTTTTCGCATCAATGCTGCTGCAAGTAAGACAGGAAAGCTATGGTAGCTGCCAAAACCCACAACTACGTCGGGGCTAAAGGAGCGAAGCAGCCGCACGCTTTGCCAAAAACCCTTCCATGCCGAAAAGAGAAAGGGTCCTATTTTCTTGATCTGTGCAGACGAGATTTCTTGGAAGGCAATCCCCTCTCTTTGGAAAAAAGGAGTTTCTGCTAGCTTGTATCCGGCAAAAAAGAGGGAGCAATTTCCTCCTTTTAGGAGGCATTCGCTGAGCTGCTGGGCCGGGAAAAGATGTCCGCCGCTGCCGCCTACTGCCATTAAGACTTTCAGTTCACTTGCCATAGTCTTCTTGCCCTCTAGTTTTACGGGAGATATCCATCAAGATAAATAAACAAACTAGGTTGATGATTAAAGAAGTTCCTCCTTGAGAAAAGAAGGGAAGCGTCGTCCCTTTGCTCGGCAGCAAACCGGAGACAATGCCTAGGTTTAAAAAAGCCTGTATAGAGATCAAAAAGGTAAGAATGGAGGCTAGCAAAAATGCGCCCTGATCCTTCGATCGGATCGCGACGGCAAATCCCCCGTAGGCAAGGAGAGCATAAAGGGCAATTAGGACAACTACCCCAATAAAACCGGTTTCTTCTGCATAGATCGCTGCGATATAATCGCTGCGCGCAGTGGGTAGGTAATTGAGTTTCTGCAAACTTTCTCCAAATCCTTTGCCTAAAAGCTGGCCGGATCCCGCGGCAATTTTTGCTTGATGTGGCTGGTGTCCTTTTCCTTTAAGGTCTAGCTCTGGGTGGAGATAGATCTGGATCCGGTCATGCACATGCGGCATCCGATAGGCGGCAAGTCCGCCAAGACTGACCATGAACAGTAAAGGAAGCGCCCAGTAGGATAAACGGATATGGGTCAAAAGAAAAAGAATCCCCAATAAGGAAAAGAGGATCGCAGTCGTTCCATTGTCAGGTTCCAATAAAATCAGGGCGATTGGAATGGAGAAAGCCCCAAGAATTTTTAAGAAAGAAATCAAAGCGATCGGCTTTGTTTGCTTTAGATACCAATAAATGTAGGCTGCGGGCAGGAGAATCTTTGTGCATTCCGAGGGTTGGAAAGAGAAGCCGAAAATCCCAAGCCATCTGCGACCGCCGTTGATTGTATGACCCCATCCCGGCAAAAAAATCAGAGCCAGTAAAAGCGTTGCAAAAATCAAGAGTGGAAAACTCCAGCGGAGAAGAGATTCATAGCCCCAGTGGTAAACGATGAATCCCAAAAAAACTCCTCCGGTTCCATAGAGGATCTGCTTCAAAAGAGGCGTATGCGTATTGATATTCAAGGAACGGTCGATGATTTCGGCTGCCGTCGTATTAAAAACCATCAAAAGGCCGATAGAAAAAAGAAGCGCTACCGAAATAACCAAACAAACTGTAGCGCGGGGCATGAAAAAACCTCAAAGTTACCGGATGCGCAAACGATCGCCAGGCTTTAGTTTGCGCGCCTTTTCTTCATTCAATCCATTCAATCGAATGAGCTCTTCGACTTTCATGTGGTTTTTTGTGGCAATGGTCCACGGATTATCCCCCACTTTCACCGTGTAGTACTCAGCGCCCGATTCGATATTTTTTTTCTCGGTAGAATTCGGCCTCGATTTGGGGGTATTGGCAATTGCGCTCTGCGATGGGATCTTCAACACTTGTCCCACGCGAAGAAAACTGCTCGGGAGGTGATTGATTTTGATGATCTCATCTACAGTGATGTGATGTGCTTTGGCAATTTTTTCGAGATTGTCTCCTTTTTTTACAACGATCTCGGAAAAGGAGGGATCGGTCTGCTGTGGGGCGGCGGCGATGGGAGCTGCGGGCACCGGAGTAGGAGCTGCCTCGGGCGCCAAAGGAGGAATTTTGTGAACTAAAGGCTCTTCTGGAGAAGTGGGCAAGGAGGATACAGAACTCTCAGGAATCGAAGAAGGAGTCACTATCTGCTGGGCAGGTTTAGGGACGGCAAGCTCAATGGAGCGCTCATAAAAAGGGTTCCCCTCTTCCTGGGTAAAAAGAGAGCCCGATGCATCGCTCATTAAGGGAGATGCGGTCTCTTCGCTGCCTGTCAAGGCTGCAATCAAAAGGACGGCAAGCAAGCCGGCATTGATAAAAACTGCAATCAAAATGGTATTCTTCCGATTCATTTTTTTTCCCTCATATCCAATTTAACATAACGCTTAAATTCCTCGCCCCGATGTTCATAATTCTTAAATTGATCATAGCTCGAACATCCAGGAGAAAAGAGCACCGTCTCTTTTTCTTCGGCCCTTAGGCGGGCGCGTATCAACGCCTCTTCTAAAGTTTCTACTTTCTCAAAAGAAAAAGCAAAGGAAAGCTCTTGTTTCATCTTTTCTGCGGCTTTTCCATAAGCAATCAAACATTTTATTTTCCCCTTAAATGCTTCAATCCAAGGAGAGTAGGAGGCACCTTTGTCTACGCCGCCTAAAATGAGAAGGATCGGTCCCGAAAAAAGCGCCACTGCATGCATCACTGAATCCACACTTGTCGACTTACTATCGTTATAATAGGACACGCCGTCGATATCGGCAACCCATTCAATGCGGTGCGGCGGTTTTCGAAACGTTTTTAATCCCTCTTTAAACTCTGGACTCCGCACGCCAAACAAGCTGCAAAGCGCATAGGCTGCCTCCACATTTTGCCTTTCGGGAATGCCATGTCTCACTGAAGGATCATAATCTACTGCACAGTCAATCCGCTCTAAATTTTCTTTTTTTAACAGATCTCCAAATGCATCTACCACCCGTTGAAAAGTAAAAAGCTTTTTCCCCATCTTTAGACAATTTTGAATATGTATTTTTGCTCTTGCATAGGCCTCAAAGGAAGGGTGCCTATCCAAATGATTGGGCGTTATATTTAAAATGAGCGCAGCATCCAAACAGGGGGTCTGGAGAGCTTCTAACTGAAAAGAACTGAGCTCCAACACTAAAATTTCATCTAAATCAATTGGGCCTAATAAATAACTCGTCAAACTGGCCCCCACATTGCCAAGGGCACGCGCCTTTATCCCTGCACTGTTTAAAATATGGGCAATCAGCAACACTGTGGTGGTTTTCCCATTGCTTCCCGTCACTCCGATACAAGGGTTGCAAATCATTCTCGCTCCCAATTCAATCTCACCGATCACTTCAATTCCGAGTGCCCGCGCCTTTTGAACAATCGGATGTGTAAAGGGAATTCCCGGCGATAAAATCACTTGAGAAAAGCTATCTAATGAAAAATCTGGGGCGTCAAGAGCCACTTCGATGTCCGGATCTGATTGGAGCTCGCGCGCTTTTTTGTCGAGCGCAACTACTTCATAGCCCTGAGCTTTTAAGAGCTGCGCAGAAGACTTTCCGCTGATTCCAAATCCGAGAACTAATTTTTTCATTGAAACTTCAAAGATCCAATTGCAATGATTGCAAAAAGAAGGCTAATGATCCAGAAACGAATCACTACTTTTGTCTCCGGCCACCCTTTGTATTCAAAATGATGATGGAGCGGGGCGCAAAGAAAAATCCGTTTTTTATTGCGGTAGCGATAACTTAAAACCTGTAAAATCACAGAGAGCGCCTCAGCTACGAAAATCACTCCAGCAATGGCCAAAATAACCTCCCTTCGAAGAAGTACCGCAGATACCCCCAAAACTCCCCCTAAAGCAAGAGAGCCTGTATCTCCCATAAACACCTGAGCAGGATACCCATTGTACCAAAGAAATCCTAAAGCGGCCCCTGCCAAGGCAAATAGATAAACGGCAATCTCCCCGCTTCCCTCGATATACAAAATGTTGAGATAGCGCGCCAAATCAATGTTGTTGGATAAAAAAGCAAATACTGCAAGGACAAGAGAGGCCATCACCAGACAACCAGATGCAAGACCGTCGAGGCCATCGGTCAAATTGACCGCGTTGGAGGATCCTGTAATCACTAAAAGAATCAGCAAAAAAGAGAGTCCCTTGAGAGCCCCATCCAGGATGAAAATCGGATCTTTGAAAAACGGCACATAGACTCTTGCGATATATTGCTCTGTGCTGAGAGAGGTCGCTTGAAGAGAGGAGCGCTTTTCTTTAGGAATCTGTGTTTGCTCTTTTGCCAGGGGCGGATGGAAAAAGTTCTTCGCAGAGACCGCATTTGTGATGGCAGGACAGAGCAAATAGAGGGCAACTAGCGCAGAAAATCCGAGCTGATAGATCATTTTTTTGCGCGCTTTCAACCCCTTGCTATTTTTATGGCGCAGTTTTAGATAGTCATCTGCAGCTCCCAAAAATCCAAGAACTAAAGTGGTCAAAAGCAAAATCAAAGTAAAGACACTGCGCAGATCCATCCAGAAAAAAAGAGAGACTGTCATAGAAAAAAGGATTAAAATCCCCCCCCTTGTCGGGGTGTCTTTTTTTTTCCCATGCAGTTCGGCAAGGAGCGGACATTCGTCTGCGGTCCGGATCTCTTGACCAATCTTTAATTCATAAAGTCTTTTGATGAAGCGAGGCCCAAGTAAAATCGTCAAAAGAAGAGCCGTTGCTGCCGCCATGATCATCCGCGTGGAAAAATAGGAGAAGGCAGCCGGAGCTTTCAGCCCAAGAGAAGAAAGCCATTCGAGAAAAAAAAGAAGCATGGATTTGCCCTATCAGAGAAGTTCGAAAATTTGATCGAGCTGCACGCTCCGCGATCCCTTAACCAAAACCACATCGCCTGGACTCATCAGCGCTTTGAGTCTCTCTTTAAGGCTTACCCTATCTAGAAAATGCTCAGCTGGTTTTTTCACTTCCTGAAATCCTTCATAAAGAGGAAGAGTTTCTTCTCCCAGACACAAGAGATGATCGACAAATTTTTGCGCAAAACGACCTACTTCCAGGTGGCAATTTTCTGAAAAAACCCCCAGTTCTCTCATCTCCCCGAGAACGGCGATCCGCTTGCCACCTTCTTTCGGTTCCGGCAAGCTCGCAAGTGCAGAGCGCATCGATTCTGGATTGGCGTTGTAAGCATCGTTAATAAAAAGGACGCCCTCCCTTTCAAATTGCTCGAAACGCATTTTAGGCAGTTGGAGTTTTCCCACCTGCTGATTGATTTCATCCCACTGCATCTTCAGTAACCTGCAGACGCTGACCGCTGCTAAAAAATTATGGAGAACATGGGGTTGTTTAAAGGGAGGATCGAATTGATAGGCTCTGACGCCCCGCTCATCGACTAAATAATGGCCTTCGGAAAGAGTTAGAAAATAATCAACCGATCGTTTTTCTAAGGAAAACGTCACTTTTTCTGCTTGGATCTGAGAAGCGAGCTCCGCAAATTCATGAAATCCCTCATAAAAAATGGCTGTTTTCGTTCTGGGATGGGAAAAAATCTCTGCCTTGCCGCGTGCAATCTCATCCAACCCGCCTGGGAAAAAAGCTGAATGGGAAAGCGCCACTTTGGTCAAAACAGCAATATCGGGAGCTGCGATTTGAATCAGACGTGCCAAATCACCTGGCTCGCTCATTCCCATTTCGAGAACGAGCACCTCTTCATCTCCCTGCATGTTGAGAAGCGTGATGGGAAAGGTGAGCTTCGTATTGTAGCTTGCATAGGTTTTGCCGACTTTAAATTTCCCACCGAGCAGAGTTGCGATGAAGTCTTTGGTCGTTGTTTTGCCAACCGATCCTGTAATTCCAATGATTTGCGCAGAGCTGGCTGACATGAAATGACGGGCTAATTCCTGAAGACTCATCGTGGGATCGTCCACTGCGAGCAGAAAAAGACCATAGGATGGCCCTTCATAAGTCTTAGAGACGATGGCACTGATAGCGCCATTGGCTTTGGCATCTGCTAAGTGAAGATGGCCATCTGTTTTTTCGCCTTTGAGAGCAAAAAAAAGCTCTCCGGCTTGAATCAGTCTACTATCAATTTGATAGCCAGTGACTTGGGCATCTATATCGGAAATCAACCCCAGATAATGGGCAATTTGCCGAAGTGGGACATTTCTCAATTAGCCTCCTGTTTCAATTTGAAGAACTCCTTCCTGCAGGAAGGAGATTCTCCGCTCCGGTAAGGGGCGGCAAGTTCCTTGCCGCGAATGGACAGAGAGCTCGCTTGACCCGGGCCTGTTGGACCGGGATTGCGCTGAGCTGCCCGTTCAAGCGGTCTTCTCATGTGTCTCCATTGAGCCAACCTGTATACTCGATCTTTCATTTTTCTGTGATGAAATTTTCTTAAATTACTTAATACAAACAATTTACGATCTATTAAAATTTAGAAAAGCCAACTTTCTGGCACACACTGACCTAAATAGACAGTAAATAATTAATTTAAAATAAATTAAATTAATTGATTAAACGTCGCAATTAGTGTATAATTGTCATATAAAACAAATACAAAATGGTTATAAATTTATGGTACTTATTAGGGTTATTCCACCAAGAGCAGATATCCCCCCTTCCCAAACTACTAATAAACCGAATCAAACAACCCAAACTGCAGACAAAATAAAGAAATCCATACATACCTCATCCCACGAGACGAATAGAAAAAGTAGCATTTCTAAAAAAGTGACATTTGATCCGAGTTTGCCACCTTCGCCAACTTCAAAAAAAATTGACAATACCGTATCTTTAAACCCTAGAAAAACTTCTTCAAATATCGCTTTAGAAGTCACAACTTCCAAAAGCGCTCCAAGCGTGCCTTTTAAAACTCAAGTGATTTGGAAGGGATATTACTATACAGTTTCTATGATGCTCTCTAACAATTCTGGCTCCGAACTCGAGCCTTGGATTCAGAAACAATTAATAGACACCCTTTCTGAAATCGACAACCAACGCGATTCCACTATTTGCAGCGGGGCCGATCAATTTAGCATTGAATTTACAAAAACTGGAATTATTGCACAGAACAGCTCCGACACTACAAAAACAATTAAAATTGATACTCGCAGGACGCTTGAATTATCAACTGAGATTTGCCAAACGATCGATGCTCCTAAAGATACACTCAAGAAAGTGGTTCAACTTAGAAAAGAGGGGAAATTTACACCCAATCTCATCCAAGAAAAAGTTTCATCCTCGAGCAGAGCGCCATCCAACTCCCCGCTTCCCTACTTAACCCATACCAATAATAGCTGCTGGCTAGCCGCTGTCACATGGACCTATCTGTTAGATCCCGCTGCGGATAAACAAATATCCGAAGCGATCGATCGGCTGGTGGTAAGTGATGAGGAAAATCCCAGAGAAAAGTCCCAAAAATTAGAGGCATTGCTCTTTCTGAACGAGTATATTCGCGAGTGTCAAAAATGCCAGCAAGAAGGACGTAAGGTCAGCGGGAATGTCATAGAGAAATTGCGGAATGTATTTTCTGCCCTGGATCCCAAGGAATTCGGCCAGTCTATAAAGTTCAATTTTAAGGATGCCCATGCAGCTCTGACCATATTGGATACTTTGATTTTCAACGGAGCGCCTGATCTCTCCAAAATCTCTCTTCAAAGAACAGTCGATGCTTCGCGCTCATCGCCAGAGAGGCCCGAAATTGAAAATGGGAATATCATTTCCGTGGGACTCCCCCAAAATCCAAACACTCCATTAGTGAATATCTTACAAGCCCACTTTAACTCAGAGCAAAACTATCCAATTGGCACAGGCTCGGAAGAACGGAGAGTCACCCACGAACGAAGACAATGGGAAACGCCCCCTCAACAACTTCACATTCAATTAAAACGGTTCTTCTATGAAAACGGCCTAAAGAAAATCGATCTCCCTGTAGACTGCCCTTTCTCTCTCAACTTAGATGCAGCATATTTCCAAATGGGAGCAAACGACGGTTGCCAATACCAACTCTCTGGGGTCTATCTCCACTCTGCTGGCCATTACACCTCTCTCATCGTAAAAGAAGACCCCCAACATACCGGTTATTATGAATACTATCATTGCGATGACAAGGCTGGCAAAATAGAAAAAATTTCTCCGGATGAGGCCAAACGTCTAACAGATACCCAAGGATACGTGCTCAAATATACAAAGAAAACTCCAGCGCCCTCTTCGAACAACTCAAGTTCATCCACCTCGAACACTCTGAGCCGTCAGGTAAAATAATTCAATAATTTGGTGGATCTAGAAGATCCTTCCGGACTCTTCGATAAGCCTATTAAAGTGCTGCAAGACGACCACAAAGAATAAAAACCCATTGACCCCTTTCGGGGTCTTTCTGCATAATGAAACCCTTTTTGGTGGCATAGCCAAGTGGTAAGGCAGGGGCCTGCAAAGCCCCCATCCTCAGTTCAAATCTGAGTGCCACCTCCAATCAAAGTAAAATTTTGCTATTCATTATTTCAACTCCCATCGGCCATCTAGAAGATATCACTAGACGCGCCCTTCAGTCTTTAGAGTCTTGCGATGCGGTTCTCTGCGAAGACACCCGCCGCAGCTCCATTTTGCTCAGCCGCTACGGGATTAAAAAGCAGCTGATTTCCTATCATAAGTTCAAGGAAAAACAAGCGCTCGAACGGGTGATTGCAGAGCTTGAAAGTGGCCGCAATCTAGCGCTGATTTCAGATGCGGGAACGCCCTGCATCAACGATCCGGGGCAGATCCTCATCCAAGCTTGCATCGAAAGAAATGTCCCATTTACAGCCATCCCCGGCCCCTGCAGCCTAATTCAAGCCTTGGTCTTAT
>JAZKAZ010000124.1:15106-18483 GCA_040388845.1 Chlamydiota bacterium
GATACGACCCGCTTTCAATTCTTGGGCTTTTTGCCGCGCAAACCAGACGAGGTACTTCGCCAAGCCCTCTGCTACCCCGGCACAACAGTTGCTTTTGAAAGTCCCCAAAGACTGGTTGAAACCTTGCAAGCCATCGAGACAATTGATCCTCAAAGGCAAGTGGCGGTCGCTCGCGAGATGACAAAGACATTTGAAGAGTGCCGAAGAGGGACTCCCGCCGAACTTCTGGCCCATTACCAAGCCCACCCTCCGCGCGGGGAAATCGTCCTAGCGCTTGCGCAGGGAAAACTTCCCGAAGAAGAACTCTCATTGGAAGAATTGGTGCAAATGCTGCAAGAGCTGCACGGCTTAAGCCTGAAAGAGGCGATCAAACAGGCAGCCCGCTTTAAAAACCTTCCCAAATCTCAAGTGTACCGACAGTTTCATCATTCATCCAAAGAGTGAGATGAAGCATTGAAGATTCGATTCTCGATTTCTAATTTAGGTGGATTTGCGATACGAATCTTAATGATCAAGGGCACTTACAAAGTCGGGGGAATTCCCCCTGCGCCCCCGAGCTCGCGTCTCAGCTCCGGTCGGAAACCTTCCTGCGCCGAAACACGAGCAATCTCTTTTATATAATCTCTGCAAGTGATTCAAACCTTAAGAGGTCATGGTTCTTTTCTGAAAGGATTTTGTTCTCCATTAAGACTATTCTGCCTACTCTTATTCATCTCAGAGAGTTGTTTCAGCCCTTCAGCGCCTCGGCTTCCCATATCATAACAAATAGCTATAGCAATTGCCTGGGTATACCCCCCTGAAGGGATAAGAAAAAAAAGACCAGCAACCAAAGCCTCAATTCCACATATGATTAAATCATCTGGAATGCTGCCATCGTCTTTTGGCATAGGCCCTGGGTAGGTTATTTGATTTGCAAAGGAAACATACTGTCGTAATAATTCTTTATTTTTTTTCTTATTCAGGCCAAACCAGCTCCATTTCCAAGGCGCGTAGAGGCCATATCCAAAAATTTCTAAATTTGCTTTAAGGCATTGCATGGCGAGCGGTGAGATATTTTGAGAGCCAGATTTTAGAGCGATTTCTGTAGTTTCAAAATTACTAATGACTTCAAGCAAGAGAGGTTGCAAATCATTGTCAACATTTATACGGCCAATATTATCTCTTGTTATACAGCACAAATCGCTTAAGGTAAGAGACATTTTATACTGATAATTTACCTCGTCTAAGAGCTCTTGAATCGACTTGATCGCCTCTAAATTTCTATTTTCAGATGAATGCAAAATCTGCTTTATTTCATTGAATTTCAACAAAAGTTCTTTTTGGATTTCCTCTGTGAATTCTTGATCAAGCCTCTCAATTGCTTGAACGCCACAAAAAGCGCAGCCAGGCAGTGCTGAGAGGAGATAGGAAGTTGCCACAGCTATAGAAACAAACCGTTCAAAATGAAATAAACACCGACGATTACGCACATTGCCATCCATTTTTTTTTTCGATTGCCCACTTTCCAAGCCTCCTGAATAAACTCAACTGTACGCAGTAAAGCATATCCAAGCAGAGGCACAACGATGACGAAAAAGACGAGCTTTAATAATAACAACTTCCAATACGCCATATTCGGTCTCCAAAGGAAAACAGTAATGTATCATCCATTTTTTCTATAGATTTTTTTTGATTGGAAGAAGAGAGAGTTGCCTGAGCTAATGATCTATTAAGATGCAGCGAGCACCAACCTGTCAAGCGACATGCTATTTATTGAACCATGAATGCAAACCCGCTGTTTTGAAAACGGCTAAAAATACTCTTGTTCGGTGCGGACCTGGGCCGTTGTCAAAACAACGGAACTCGCCGAGCGGAGCAAAGAGCGAGTAGACTTTAACAGCAAAACCTGAGGAGTTTTGCTGCTGGACGAGCCCCTTTATCTTAATTTTTTGACTCAGAAAAACCCATATCATATATCTACTTCAACACCAAAAACTTATATTTACAAAATAACAAATGCGTCGAAATTTTCCCATTTTTTCGACATATTAGACGAATATGTCGATTGCTTCGACATTTGAGATAGAGGGTAAGCTCCACTAGAAAAAATTGAAAAAATCTGCTAGACTATGCGGTCTATGGACTTTTTTGATATCCCACAATCCGACTTGGAAGAGCTCATCCGGAAAGCGTTCGCAGAGGACCACGCCTACAACGATATGACATCGGCGGCGTGTCTTTCAGAAGAAGCTCAAGCCTTTGCAAAAATTGTTCTGAAGCAGCCCGGCTGCATTGCAGGGCTGAAATTTATTCCTTGGATCTTTCAGCTTTTCGATCCTCATATTGAGACTGAAGTCTGTGTGCATGAAGGAGCGTTTTGCGAAAAAGAGACTCTTTTAGCGCGTCTTCGGGGGCCTGCCAGATCCATTTTGAGCGCCGAGCGGGTGGCGGTCAATTTCTTGCAGCACTTAAGCGGGATCGCAACTCTCACTGCCCGCTGCAAGGAAAAAGTTCAAGGAACTTCTTGTCAGATTCTCGATACGCGTAAAACCATTTTAGGTCTTCGCTCTCTTCAAAAATATGCAGTGCGCGTGGGAGGTGGGACCAATCATCGCCTCCATTTGGCCGACCGGATTTTAATTAAAAACAATCACTTGGCGCTTGCTGGAAACCCAAGTCCCCTCACCTACTGCATCCAAAATGCAAAACGGGCCCATCCCCAAAGTTGGATCGAAGTTGAAATCGACTCTTCCCTACAACTTGTCCTTGCTTTAGAGGCAGGCGCTCATGCCATCTTGCTCGACAATATGACCCCCTCTGATGTGAGCGAATGTGTCGCTCTAAATAAGAAAAGAGCGTATCTTGAAGCGTCAGGAGGGATTACCCTCGACAATTTATCAGCTTATGCTGCCACCGGAGTGGACGGAATTTCAATGGGGGCGCTCACCCATTCAGCGCCTGCTCTCGATATCTCTCTGCGGGCTGGCTTTTCAAATTACAATGACTAAATAAGAGGACACTATGAGTTCGAATCCTAAGGAAATTATTTTTGAAGAAGATGCACGCAACGCGCTTCGCGATGGACTGGACAAACTCGCAGACGTCGTAGCAATTACGCTCGGTCCTCGCGGCCGCAATGTAGGCCTCCAATCTTCCTGGGGATCTCCTACAATCACAAGCGACGGAAATAGCATTGCCAAAGACGTAGAATTGAAAGATCCTTTCCACAATATGGGCGTCTCTCTTGGCAAAGAAGTGGCTGCAAAAATCAAGGAAAAATCGGGCGTCGTCTCTGGCGTGGGGGGCGACATCGGCGAGTGCCGACCGGGGCTGGTCTGATGTGCGTGGCGACGACGCGCCATTCGATCACGCACCGACACGCGCAGGAATCGCCGACG
>JAZKAZ010000124.1:18493-33101 GCA_040388845.1 Chlamydiota bacterium
GGGCGTCTCTCTTGGCAAAGAAGTGGCTGCAAAAATCAAGGAAAAATCGGGCGACGGGACAACCACTGGCATCATCCTCCTGCGCGCGCTCGTACAAGGCGGCGTGAAAAACATCGCATCCGGCGCCAATCCCCTCTCAATCAAACGGGGCATGGAAAAGGCTTTGCAGACGGTTCTCAAAGAAATCGACGGCATGTCTAAGCTTGTAAAAAATAATCAAGACACCTGCAATATTGCAACTGTTTCCGCTTCGGGAAATCTGGAAATTGGACAAACCATTGCTGAATGCTTCAAAAAAGTGGGCAAATCGGGCGTCGTCGCAATTGAAGAGGGAAAAAGCACTGAAACGACCATCGAAATTGTCGATGGGATGCAATTTGATCGAGGCTATTTAAGCGCCTATTTCTGCACCAACGCGGAGCGTCTCACAATTGAGATGACTTCCCCAAGCATTTTGGTCACAGATAAGAAAATTACCTCCATCCAAGATCTTCTCCCTATCTTGCAAAACATCGCAGCCACAAGTCAGGAACTATTGATCATTGCCGATGAAGTGGAAGGAGATGCCCTATCTACCCTCGTCATCAATAAAATTCGAGGCACCTTGAAAGTGGCAGCTGTGAAAGCGCCTGCTTTTGGAGACCGCCGCAAGGCTATTTTAGAAGATATTGCAATTCTAACTGGCGCGGAACTCGTCACTGAAGAAAAGGGGATTCTCTTAAGAGATGCACAAGCAGACGTCCTTGGAAAGGCAGATCAAATCACAATCGACAAAGAAAAAACAACGATTGTCGGCGGCAAAGGCGATGCAAAGAAGATCAAAGAGCGCATCGCCCAAATCGATGCCGAGATCGCAAATAGCACATCTACTTACGACCGGGAAAAACTAGAAGAGAGAAAAGCAAAACTCCAAGGCGGAGTTGCGGTGATTAAAGTGGGAGCTCCGACAGAGTCTGAAATGAAAAAGAAAAAACAGATGTTCGAAGACGGCCTCAATTCCACTAGATCTGCTCTTGAAGAAGGGATTGTTCCCGGCGGCGGCGTGGCTCTTTTAAGAGCGAGCAGATCCTGCAGCAACCTCCAATTGCCATTGGATGAACAAGTGGGCGCGCAAATTTTGCTCCGTGCGGCAGAGGCTCCTTTTAAACAGATCGTCTTCAATACAGGCTTTGATCCTTCTGTAGTCCTAGAGGAAGTTTTGAGCAAAGGACAAAACTTTGGGTTCAATGCAATGACTGAAAAAGTAGAAGATTTATTGAAAAGCGGTGTGATTGATCCCGTAAAGGTGATTAAAATTAGTTTGACCCACGCAGTTTCGATGGCTTGTGTGATTCTCCTATCTGAGGCGTTGATTACTGACGCTAGAGAAGAGGAAGAAAAAGCCTAAAAAGCCCTTGACATCGCCCCTCTGATTTCTTAATTTGCAAAAAAGAGGGGCGCCCTTGTACTTATTTGTTTTTCTTCTATTTCCCCTGATCTTATTTGCCCAAAGCGAGCTCGAAATGCAGTCGATGCTCTCTCAGGCAAATCTCATCACAAAAAAATACGTCCAAGAAATCGCTAAAATGCCTTCCCCTTCTCTCTCTCTGCAGACGACTGCCTGTCTCAATCGAGCCTCTGTCTGGTTTACTATGGATCTTTCTCAAATGGAAGGGACAGAGAACCAATCTATCTTCCAATTGCTCAATTCTGAGGATCTCTGGAGTGGTTTGAAGGAAATTGGAGTGCAGGCCGTCCGATTTGAGAACTTAAAAAAAGGGGGCGCTGCTCGGACAGGATTTGGGCTCGACCCTCGCTTTGGTGCGCAGTCGGAATGGGAGGAGATCCGCTCCAAGCTGCAGAAAAAAGGGATCGCTCTTATCGGCGATTCTTTGAAAAACTGTACCGGCCTTGCAGCTGACTTTTGGCTGGCACTTAAAAACTACGAAGACTACCCAAGCCTTTATCATCTCGTTGAAATTGAAAAGGCCGACTGGAAATTGCTCCCGTCTCCTCCTCAAGGAACTTTTGCCGAAAATATCCCCTGGCTTAACCTGCAAGTGCTTCAGAAAAAAGGGTATGTACAACAGCAGTTCAATTCCTATATCAAGCAAAGCGATTGGAATGCAACTGCCCGGATCACAGGCGTCGATGGAAAACCGCGCAGATGGATCTACCTCAAGGAAAATCAGTTCGATCCCGTGCTCGATTGGCTCGACTCTTCCTTTGCGGGAAGCCGGATTGCAGCGGCAGACGCCCTCGATTCGATCTATGAATTGGGAGAAAAAATCATTCAACTGGACGGAGAAATCCCCCAAAATACTCAAGAAACTCTGGCCCTCTGGATTCGAAAATTGGGGGGATTCACAACTGCCGAAACCATCGGTTCAATTGCCTCTCTTAAAAATTCATCTGCCGATCTCCTCGTCGACTCCATTACAAGACCGGCTCTTTTACATGCAATTTTAACGGAAGATGCAGAAGTTTTAAAAATGATGTACCGGATCTTCCTGCAGGAAGAAATCGAGGCCAAAAGACTTGTGCATGCGCTCCAGCCCTTCGATGAATTCACTTCTGATTGGACGGAATTTCTCGCAGCTCCCAAGAAAAAATACCGCTATTACGAGGAGACTCTCACGGCAGAGATGCTCCGATTCCGCCTTTTAAAAGAGGATTTAGCCAGCCTTGGAGAAAAAAAGGGAGACAGACTTGCCCCTTCAACGTGGGTAGATTATTGCAAAACCGCTCTGGGAGTTAAGGAGTTTGCAGAACATCGAGACCAGATTATGGAAGCACATCTTCTCCTCGCCTTTTTTTACGCGCTCCAGCCGGGAGCATTTTCTTTTTCCGTCTCAGATCTCTTAGGGGCCCTTCCTCAAGCAGATTCATTGAATCTCATGAAATCCAATAAAAACACCCTTTACGCCTCGCTACCCGTGCAACTAAGCAATTCAGGCTCTTTTGCATGCCAGCTCAGAAAAATCCTTGGCATTCGCCGCCAGTATGGCCTCGAAACTGGAGAACTCATCGACGTGCTACAAACTGCCAATCGGGGAGTTTGTCTTTTGGTCAACCGGATCCAAAACGGGGGCATGACCCAAATCCTGGCTGTTAATTTTGGCAGAACGCCTGCCCGTGAGGGAGTGGAAATCTCGAGCATCAGACATACTACTGCCATCGATCTCATGACAGGCCTGGCCGCAAAAAAGTCTTTCGAATCGGGCGCATTTCAGATCGAGCTTCCCCCCTTGTCGGGAAAAGTCTTTCTATTCCAGCCCAAATATTTTGATTAATTTAAATTACACAACCGCGCGTACGGGGATTTTGATCAATGAGTCGAGCAGATTCTTGGCCGGATCCAAGTGCACAAGACGATCCTCTTCCAACACATAGATCTCATGGGGATGGATCGCATTGCAGAGATTTTTCAGGCTTTCCGTCTGCAAAATGATGTAATCGACCTCATTTAAAGAGGAAAGCAGATGGATGAACTCATCGCTTGGATGAGAATCTCTCACATAGATAATCAACTCATGGCCATTTCGCCCAGATAGCTGCCGGATAGTCCGGAAAAGGGAATTAGTAAGTCCCTGTCCCTTTTCTAGGACGAGGAGCGAATAACGCTTTCCCTTCAGCACTTGATGGAGCGCGTAAGTGTGGCTTTCATCAAAAATCTTCGTATCAGAATCATACTCAAGCAATCTTCTAGCCAATTCAGAAAGAGTGACTTGGGCACACCCTAATTTCTCAATCGAAATTCCAGCTGCGATGTTGGCAAGTTGCGCAACTAAGTCAATCTCCAGCCCATTTGCAAGCCCTAAACAAATCATCGAAAGTACCGTATCGCCTGCCCCGGTCACATCTTTTACTTCTTTTGAGCGGACGGGAAAATCTGTCCGCAATCCTTTTTGATCAAAAAGAGACATCCCCGCCTCAGACCGGGTGATCAAAAGCATTTGAGCAGATGATATTTCCAAAAGATGGCGGCCTACTTGATCAAGCGAAAAATGGGGCGCCATTTTTGCTGCGGCATAAGCCTCTGACAAATTCGGCTTTAAGAGAGTGGCTCCCTTATACTTTGTGAAATCGGCTCCTTTTGGGTCGACAATCACGGGAATCTGATGCCGATCTGCAATCTGCAAAGCCGCCGCAATCAATCGATTTGTCAAAAACCCTTTCCCATAATCAGAAAGGGCCACGACTTGCACTTGCGGGATCAACCGCTGCAGCTGTTCAATGATCACAGCTTCGAGTTCTGGGACGAGCGGTGTAATGGTTTCAAAATCGACTCGAAGGAGCTGCTGGCTGTCTGCAATCAGCCTATTTTTTACAGGCGTTTTGTAGTTTTTTTCGATCAAAATTGCATTGGTATCTGCCCCTTCTTGTGTGAGGCGCGCTTTTAGATCGTTCCCTTCCGAATCTGAGCCAATGCGACCCACCGCAAATACCTCTCCTCCCAAAGTGGTCAGATTGAGGACGACATTTCCAGCGCCACCCGGCCGCGACTCTTGTTTCCAAACTTCCATCACAGGAACAGGCGCCTCAGGAGAAATTCTCTTCACCCTGCCTGTCGTATATGTATCGAGCATAAAATCACCGAGCACAAGGGCTCGAAAGGGCTTGAACTGACTAAAAGTTCTAGATAATTTCACCATCGCTCATCGCTCATCAGATAATCCTGCACATACTCACGGACCGATTCCCCAATGGAAGTCAGCGTGTTCTGTTTGGAATCAGATGAGAAGATCTTATTGAATTTGCGCATGTCTGCGCAAGTGTAATTCTGATATTGCCGTTTGAGATCATCCGGCATAGGGATATAAGCGATGTTCGGCTCTTTTTCCAGAGCATGGAATAGAGCTCCTGCCAACTCATTCCAAGTGGCTGTTTTTCCCTGTCCGATATTATAAATGCCGCATACATTCCGGTACTTAGGATCTAAAAGCGCAACCGTCATCCGCACAGCATCCTTCAGATAGATAAAATCGCGCATCTGTCCGCCATCGGAGTACTTGGAATCGTTCGACTGATAGAGATGGATCACGCCTTCTTTTCGTACTTTATCGGTCATTTTCAGGACCATGGAGGCCATCCGCCCCTTATGATATTCATTGGGTCCAAACACATTGAAGTATTTAAGGCCGGCCACGCGGTTTAAAACCCCTTGCCGCTTCATCCAAAGATCGACCAGTTGTTTCGAAAAGCCATACATATTCAAGGGTTTTAATGTCTCTAAAAGAGACTCATCATCGGAAAAGCCCAGAGATCCATCCCCATACGTTGCAGCAGAAGAGGCATAAATAAAACGCTTGTTGTGAAGAAGGGCCCATTCAGCCAATCGAATCGTGAATCGAAAATTATTCTCGAGCAAATAATCGGCATTCGTCTCAACGGTATCCGAACAGGCTCCCAAATGGATGATCGCATCTACCTCAGCCTCTCTTCCTTCAAGCCACTGTAAAATCGCATGGCGGGAAATCAAATCGACAAACTGTTTCCCAATGAGATTTTTCCACTTATCGCTTCGTTTCAAGTCGTCGACCAAGATCAGATTGGTCTCTCCCAAATCGTTTAAATGCCGCACTACACCCGATCCGATCATGCCAGCAGCTCCTGTGACAATGATCAAAGGCTGATTCTTCTTCATTATGATTCACCCAGCAAAAGTGCACTGCAGTTTATCAGAATCTTTTCTCCAGAGCAACAAGAGGGGAAAAATAATGGGAAGGAATAGAAAATAGGGCTTTGCCCCGTTACCCCACCAAAGGACGGGCGTCCCTTGGAATCCTATTTATTAAATAAAAAAAAAGGCGATCGAGGGGGTTCCCCGATCGCCTTGAGTATCTAGCTGCAAGAAGAACTTTTTATTCGCTCTTGCTTGCCTCTTTGGAAGATTCAACTGGAATTGGGGCGATCACTGCCTCCATTCCTTGAACGTTGACGCCTTCGGGAATGATTGTCAGTTGGAAATTCACGAGAATTCCTTCCTTCAATTTCAAGACGAGTTTGTGAGCGCCTGTCGCTTTAATGGGCTTGTTCAACTGCACGTTCTTTTTCTCGATCGGGATTCCCTTTTCTTGGAAAAGTTGTGCAATGTCACCTGCAGAAACGGAACCGTACATATGTCCTTCCGGATCGACTTTGACCCTGATGTCAAGCGCCACGGATTCCACTTGTTTCATGAGTTCTTCAGATTCCTGACGGTCGACGATCGCCTGCTTAGCTCTTTCTTTGCGAAGCGCCTCTTGCTTGCGAAGCGTATTGACACTTGCGACAACAGCTCGCCCTTTATGGAGCAAGAAATTCCGGACATATCCCGGTTTTGCAGAGACGACTTCGCCTTTTTTGCCGAGCGATTCGATATCTTGGAGCAAAAGCAATTGTTGTTTCATGAATAGCTCCTCTTATTCTTCGGCCACAAAGGGAAGCAGCGCCATGTGTCTTGCCTGCTTGATCGCCTTCTTGAGCATTTTTTGATAAAAATAGGATACGCCTGTGATGCGTCTTGGCAAAATTTTGCCGCGCTCTGTGATAAATTGCTTGAGGTTTTCTGTATCCTTGTAGTCAATCTCGTCGACTTTGGATGCCAAAAAAGGGCAGCTTTTTTTCTTTCTCGCAAACGGGGCTTCAGGAGCTGCGGGACTTGGAGCTTTCTTAAAAGGGATCATAATTAGCCTTGCGTTCTGAGGGGTTTAAATTCAAGCGTCTCTTGCACTTTCTCAACGCGCTTCGTCAAAAAGCGGATCAAGTCTTCGTGGAGGTGATATTCTTTCCAAAGCTCAAGGATCGCCTGTGTGGGCGCGCTGAAAAAAAGAACATAGTAATATCCTTCGCGCTTTCCATCGATCGAATAAGCGAGCTTGCGCCGCCCTTGCTCATGAATTTTATGAATCTCTCCGCCTTTCTCGGCAATCCCATCGGTAATTTTATCAAAGGCTTTCTTGCGGGAATCATCGCTCAGCGTCGCGCTCAGGATGTACATCCCCTCATAGAGTCCTTTTCTCTCTTTTTTCAACATATCTTCTCCAATGCTTGGAGTGGGTGGATTCTACAAAATAGGCCCGCTTTTCGGGCGGATATTTGCGAAATCCATCGCACTGGTTATTCCTTTTTCCAGCCAAATTTCTATGGCCTGGACCGCTCTTTCCAGAACACCTGGAACGAGCTTTTCTTCTTCCGGGGAAAATCTGCCGAGCACATGGCTGGCCAAATCCCCCTCTTCTCGATCGCCCACCCCAAAGCGGAGGCGGGCAAAACTATTTGTCTGCAGGCGCTCTTCAATGCTCTTTAAGCCATTATGGCCGCCCGAGCTGCTATTGATCCTCATCCGCAGCTGTCCCACCGGGAGATCTACATCATCTGCGATCACGAGAAGACGAGACAAATCAATTTGCAGATAGCGGAGAACAAGCTCCACTGCATCACCGCTCAAATTCATGAATGTGAGCGGCATCAATAAAACAACAGAGGCACTGCCAATTTGGCCCTCGGCAAGGCTCCCTTTAAACTTAAGCTGCTTGCGGAAGGTCAAGTTGTACTTCCGCGCTATCTGTTCTACTAGGGCAAAACCGATATTATGGCGGGTTCCTACGTAGGCTTTTCCAGGATTCCCAAGACCTACGATCAGTGCCTTATTCACAAGATAGCCTTCTTACGCTGCTCCAGCTTTCTTGCCAATGATCACTGCGATCTCACTCATTTTGGCCATCGGGCGCACAGAGGAAGGAATGGCAATATCGGCAAGTGTTTTGGACTGGGCAATATTCAAATCCCGCACATCTACCGTAAATTCCTGAGGGATGTCTTTGGGGAGGCAGCGAACTTTCAAAGCGCGGATCACTTGGCGCAAGAAACCGCCGAGCTTCACACCCACGCACTCACTCAATCCCAAAACTTGGATAGGCACATTCAATGTAACGAATGCATCGTCTGACAGAAGAGCAAAATCGATGTGCTGCACAGCATAAGTGACCACATGATATTGAATGTCTTTGACAATCGCTTTGAATGTTTTTTTGCCGTCATGGAGCTCAAACACAGTAGTTGCCAAGAGCCCTGGCTTCATATTGCGTAAAATCGCCTGAAATTCTTCCCCTTTCAGGTAGATCGGCTGACCATCTTCTTGGCCATACAAGATGCCCGGAATGTTCCCTTCTCTGCGAACCTTCTTGGCATCGCTCTTTTTACCGATCTTTCGGTCAAATACAGTAAGCTTCATATATCCTCAAAATCTAATTAAAAAACGCAGAAATGGATTTCGCCGAGATCACACAGTCGATGGCCTTCCCAAAAATTGGAGCCACGGAAACCACTTCTATCTCCGGCCATTTTCCTGCCATTTCAACAGGAACCGTATTCGTTACAATCAATTTGTCGATCCCTTCGAAATTGCGAGGGCCTACTAAAAGCGCATGAGACACAACGGCCAAGACGCTCTTTGCGCCTTCCTCTCTACATACTTTCGCAGCAGCTCTCAGCGTATTGCCCGTCGACCAAATATCGTCCACGATGATCGCATTCTTCCCTTTCACACTCCCGATAAGAGCGCCCGCTTCAACTTCTTTTGCGCTCACTCTGCGCTTATCGACAATCGCGAGATCTACCTTTAAATCTTCTGCAAACTTCCTCGCCATCTTGTTTCTCCCTATATCCGGAGACACGATAACGGCATCTTTCAAACCTATCCCCTTCAAAGCCTTCACTAAAAGAGGGCGCGCATAGAGGTGATCGACAGGGATATCAAAAAAACCCTGGATCTGTTCTGTATGCAAATCCATCGTCAAAAGCCGAGTGACTCCTGCCTTTTCCAGCAGGTTTGCCACCAATTTGGCCGTGATCGGAACTCTTCCCTTTTCCTTTCGATCTTGCCGCGCATAAGGGAAATAGGGCATCACAGCGACAATACTGCGAGCGGACGCCCGTTTCAGGGCATCTACAATAATCAATAATTCCATGAGCGCATGGTTTGGGTGGCGCGCTGCTGATTGCAGCACAAAAGTATCCCTTCCCCTTACATTCTCAAGAATCTGAATCCCGATCTCTCCAACGGGGAATGCCTCAATCAGAATTTCGCCCAGTTTAAGACCTGCGTCTTGCGCCATATCGCGCGCCAGGCTCCGATGGGAGGAACCGGCAAATAGGATCGACTCTGCTTGCATCTTTGTCAAAGGGCAACTCTCAAAAAGTTGGGGCGGAAGGATTCGAACCTCCGAATGGCG
This sequence comes from Chlamydiota bacterium, assembly GCA_040388845.1. Lineage (GTDB taxonomy): Bacteria > Chlamydiota > Chlamydiia > Chlamydiales > SM23-39 > JAZKAZ01. Next base: position 27,691 of record JAZKAZ010000124.1, read on the forward strand.
GTACCAAAAACCGCTGCCTTACCACTTGGCGACGCCCCATCATTCAATTTTAACGGCACTTTTTAGGCCTGACGAGAAAATCTAAAAACAGGGACTATCTTATCTAAGAAGGAAAATATTTTGCAAGGGCTGATCCTAGAATGGGTTGAACATTTGCTCAAATTAAACATTTTCATTTACATCCTCAATGCTTATAGAGGAGAAAAAGAGGCTCGTTTTAGATGAAAATCGTTCAGCTGGCAGCTGAATTTGCACCCTTTGCCAAGGCAGGGGGCCTAGGAGAGGTGATCGTGGGACTCTCCAGGCAGCTTACGCGGCAGGGCAATCAAGTAGATGTGATCATCCCCAAGTATGATTTCATTGAACTTTCTGGCATACAAATGGAAATCCCTGATTTTAAGTGTCTTGAGTCTGGACGCCTCCATGCCAATACGATGTGGAAAGTAAAATCGGAAGAATGCAACGTCCACCTTCTCGAAGCCAGACACCCAGCCGGTTTTTTCCACCGGGGAAAAATCTACGGTTGCGCAGACGATATCGCCCGCTTTATTTATTTCTCAAGAGCTGCCCTTGAATATCTCAAACTGCGAGGGGAGACGATCGACGTCCTCCACTTGCACGATTGGCATGTTTCTTTGTGCGCGCCCCTAGTCAAAGATCTTTTTGCAAGTGAATTGGCCATCAAATCCATTCTTTTAACGATCCATAACGTCGAATACCAGGGAAGATGCAAAACCGTCGATCTCGATAGGATCGGGCTCAAAGGAAATAGCTACCTTACGCGAGAAAAACTTCAAGACAACGACCCCTTCCGCCACCCTAAAACGATCAATCTTCTCAAAGGGGGAATTATTTATGCCGATGCAATCAATGCTGTTTCCCCTACCTATGCAAAAGAAATTTTAACGCCCCAATTTGGATTCCATCTCGACACGACCCTTCAGAGCGTCAAAGAAAAACTGACGGGAATTCTCAATGGAATCGACCAGATGCTCTGGGATCCCGCTCTCGATCCCTATCTTACTGCCAATTACAACCCAAAAGGCTCTCTTGAGGGAGTTCTCCTGGCAAAAGAAAAAAATAAAACCACTCTCCGAACCCAATTTAACTTAAGCCCCAAAAAGGGACCCTGGATTGGAGCTGTCACCCGCCTAGCCCACCAAAAAGGGCCAGAGCTGATAGAAGAGGCAGCTAGCCAAACGCTCCAGCTCGGGGGCGTCTTTCTTTTACTTGGCTCTCCCTCATCCCCAGAAATGCAAAAACATTTTGAACAATTAAAAACTAAACACGCAAGTAGTCGAGGAATTTTAATCCAACTAAATTACGACGAGGCGCTTGCGCATCAGATCTACTCCGCGCTCGATTTTCTCATCGTTCCCTCTCTCTATGAACCCTGCGGACTTACCCAAATGATCGCAATGCGCTATGGAACAATCCCGATTGTCCATGCAACTGGAGGACTCAAAGACACGGTCTTCGACTGCGAAAATTTATCCGTCCCCACCTTGCAGAGAAACGGCTTTGTTTTTCTGGAACCCACCCCTGCCTCAATGAATACAACCTTGGGCAGGGCAGTGCATCTTTTTCGAGCAAATCCCACGCAGTTTCAATCTTTGATCAAGAAAGCTCTGCAACTGGATTTTAGTTGGAAAAAACCTGCGGAAGAATACCTAAAACTCTACCGGAAAATTATCGCAAACCAGGCGGAGTGCCCAGCTGATTTATCTTATACCAAAGGACTGGATCCGCTTTGAGCTCTGCAATCATGACGGGAAGCGTCTTTTCTAGCTTATGCCGAGGCTCCCATTCCAAATAGTTTTTCGCCAGAGAAATATCGAGCTCATAGTGATCATCTGCGAGATCAATCATCCAAGGCTTAATAAAAGGCGCCGGGACAAAAGGAATGTGACACTGGATCCAAGAGCCTATTTTAGCCAACCATTTTGGAATGCTCCAGGTTTTAAATTCCTTATTCCAAAGAAGACGGGAAATAAGGCGCTGCAGCGCATCATAGCTAAGAGTTTTAGGCTCTCCCAGTAACAAAACTGTTTCTGACGGCAGTTGTTTACGCTTTTCTACCGTTAACGCAATTGCCTCCACCAGATCATCCATATGGAGAAATGCCGCACCATGCTCAAAATTGCCTGCAAAAAGACGGCTTTCTAACTGATTTTCATAAATTCGCTGAATCTGATGGCTGATCGGAATCGAGTGGCAATGATCATCATACACTCCCGCTATCCGCAAAATTACGGAGGAAGTCTTTCCTCTCAATTCATGAATCATTTGCTCTGTGCGTACCTTCGATAACGGATAATCCCATTTGGGATCGACTGGAGAGTCTTCTGTGATCGGATGTCCAGGCAGGTTTGGGGCATGCACTAGCATCGTGCTGGAAAAAACAAATTGATCGACATCGAAACTTTGCAGCGCTTTCAATAGGTGCACAGTTCCCTGCACGGTCACTTTCTCATAAAGATCGGAGTGCTGCTCATTAAAGCTATAGTAGGCAGCCAAGTGGATCACCGAGGCGATTTTATTGCCATAGGAGGAGCGAATGTGCATAAAAGCCTGCTGGACGCTCTCTTCGGAGGAGAGATCCACAGGAACCAACTCTTCGCTAGGGGCCGCATAGATCGCCCTTAACAATTCAAATCCGATAACTCGGTACTTTTCCCCTAACTTTTTGACGACATTCGAGCCGATCCTTCCACAGCTGCCTGTAACGATAACGACTTGCTTGTTCATAGGACTCCCTCAAAAACGAGATTTAAAGAATCTCTTCTTTCTTGGCAATATAGAAAGGACCATTTTGGGACCTTGTTATATGCCCCATAAACTGTTTTTGTTATGCCTAATTTTTACCGTTTTTTCTGGACTTGAGTCTCGCACATCCAATTCCAGTAGTGCACCGTACTTCTTTTCGTCCGAAAAAGTACTAGATGCCTTTTTTAAAGATCTTTTCGAAAACACGACGGCTGGATACGTTCTGTACGGCCAAAAACCGGTCGATTTAGAAGGATTTAAAGCCCGAGAAAATACAATCCCAGGAACTAAAGAAAGACGCGCATCTGTAACCAGTCTTTTGGCATTAAAATATTGGAAAGAAATTGCCCCTCCCCTCAAAAAAAACCAAAATTACTTTCTAATAGATTTTTGTATCCCTGATGGACATGAAATCACTCTGATTAACAGAAAAGCTTTTTTAGATATTGTCAAAGCCAATTCTCTTCTTTTTGAATACAAATTTGGAATGGATATCACTCCAGAAAATATCCTCGAAAATCTCATTCAAAATGGATTTTCTTCTCTCTTTAAGGAGAAGATTGCATTGCAAGGCATTGTATTAGGCTATGGAACTGAAAATTCAATTTGCTATGAGTGCGGCACATCATTTTTGAAGCTTTTAGCTCCCAAAATTGTCCCTCCCAAGCAATTGACCTCCACACAAAAAAAAACTGAAGAACTCGTAAAAAAAATTAAAGACAGGAATTGGGTAAAGAAAATCCAAGATCTCACACACTATAAATCCTCCGAGCAGAATGATCGCGTAAAGATCCCTTTCAGTTTTATTAAAAATTCAAACGAATCTAAAAAACTCTTAAAATCCTATAAAAAGTATCAAGAGAGCATTAATTATATATTGAATAAAAAAAACTTCACTCACGAAATCCTTCAAAGATTGTCTGCGCAAATCCCCCCTCCCGCCAAAATAATTTGCTCAAATCAATTGATGGATTTCTTTACAGAGGAGGAAAGAAATCGTCTACCACACTTAATCGCTCAGACAATCTTGAATACCTTTGCAGATGAAATTTCCCCTTCATTTTTTCAGGGAATGGGGGCAGCTGAAACCGAGATACAGGAAACTCTTGAATATTCCGATATTAAATTTCTGGATATTTTTTGGAATAGAAACAAGGCTGCACTTCAGCAAACCACTTGTTTTTTTGAGCAGATCTCTAATCAAAAAAACGTTCACTGTCTGATCCCAAATAAACTTTACTTTTGCATATTAAAAGAGTCTACCTCAATCAACGCACTAAGCAAAAACAACAGAGCAATAAAGGCTAAATATTTATTAAAAGATTGCGAAGAGAACGTATTGGTTGGTAGCTACGAGTTACAAGAACCGCCAATACTTAATTTAGACGAGATGATTCCAGGGCTCTCTTATGGTTTACTGGGAATGAAAGAGGGTGAAATTCGTGAGATTTTTATTCACCCTGACTTTGCTTATGGGGCGTCAGATTTCGGCAATGGCCAGGTGGTTCAAGCTGTAGTCGAATTGATTCATCTGGATACACCAACGGAGGAGTCTGTTTTTCCTTTTTTAAAACCCGCCGAGGTTTCGAATTATGCACCAGATATTTCTTCTTGTTCGGAATTTATAGAGCTCCAAAAAAAACATGCCTATGCCTGTGGGTTGAGATCTTGGATCTACTACAAAAAAGCAGCCCCTCTCATTACTTTGGATTCAGTATTGGATGAAATACCAAAAATGGAAAAAACTGCTTTATCAGATTTGGACGAAAACTTGCTGTTGAGGCTCGAGTGGCTTTTACTGCAAGACTCTGGCTCCTAAAATAATCAAAAAGCTTTTTTGATATAGAGCCAATTGGCATAGACGTAATCGCCCATTGAGATGGCCGTATAGAGCGCGGCAAGGGATACGGCAAAAAGGCTGATTTGCTGGAAAAAGGCCAGAGAAAGAGAGCCTAAAGTATAAGGGATCATCAGAAGAATGATTAGAAAAGCGACACTTGCCTGCACAACGGCTTTGATCTTGCCGCTAAATCGAGCGGCCAGCGCAACTCCCCTTAAAGCACAGAGCGTCCTGAGTGTGCTGATAAAAATATCCCGATAAAGGAAAACAAAGACTAAGAGCAAAGGAAGTTGAACAAAGCCTTGAGTAAAGGTCAAAAAGAGCGAAATATGAGTGATGCTGTCGGCCATTGGATCCAGTAGCTTGCCCAGGTCGGTTACTTCATTACGCCTCCGAGCGAGCATCCCATCGAATACATCTGAAAATTCACAAATGATCAGAAGTCCTAGTAAAACATAAGGCAAATAGACCAATGAGATCCCAAACCAGCTATGCTCAAGATAGAGCAGAGGGAAAAGAGGACTAATGAAAATGCGAAGCAATGTAAAATAGTGAGCCGGGTTCATACCACTTTAAGACTTATTTAGACGAGCCTAAAACATCTCGATGAAATAAATCAATCTTTACTCCACTAAAAGATGTTCAATCAAGTCTGAAAAAAATTGAGGGGACCAGATTTCATAGCAATCCAAGTGCATGGGTAAGATTTCTGGAAAAACTTAAGTTCTCTTCACTAAACGTGCAAAACTCGGTGGTCCTAAACATGTAATGCTCAGATCTAGAAAAAAACAGGATCCGCTTCGCG
>JAZKAZ010000125.1:0-2381 GCA_040388845.1 Chlamydiota bacterium
ATAATAGGAGTCCAGAGGACGTCAGTCCTTTGGTGGGGTGCGGGGCAAAGCCCCTGCTTGTTTTCTCCTAATACTCGCTAATTAACTGAATGAGTTCAGGGAGAATGGGTAGTATCCTTAATTCATTTTGTCTGCAATTTAAGCAGGTGAACTTTAGAGAAGTAATATCAGTCAGATAGACAAATCTCTTGCAATTTGTGAGGAGGCCTAAATTCGCATTGTTTCCAAGAGGCAGTGCTTCGGGAAATATTTGACAAAATGATTTGTTAAGTTCTTCTACTCCATTGGTAAATTCACTTTTTGAAAAATCGCTCGAAGAAATCTGTAGCTCCAAATTCTTAATTGTAAGAGTAATTGCTGGGTGCCTAAACGTAAAATTTGACCCAAGATAATTCTTGCCCATCGTGATAAGTTTTTCAAATAGATCAATATTTTTTATATTCTCAATCACAGTCTTAAACTGACTGCTTTCTAATTTTTTCAGTTGTTTTTTACCCAAAAAGATGAAAGAAGGATCGTCTGTCTCGGAATGGATTGAACACCGAGAAATCTCTTCTGAGGATGTTTTTGCCCGTTTATGAGATTGTTCGATTTCATAATCAGGCGCAGATTTATTTTTTGACCGTAAAGATATGGACATGAGGATCTTCGTTAGATTTTATCGGTGACGATGATCTCATTTCGATCGATTCGCTGCAATCCCCATTTGCGCATGTGGGCAACTGAGGGGAATTGGCAAGGATCGATCGGAGCTGTCTTTTTACACTCGCCGAAGGGGAAGATAAACCCAAATTCGCCTTGCACGACTCCCTTGAAAATGGAATCGTAGGAACAGCTCACCTGCATTCTCACAGAATCACAGACTGTCAAGCGAAGGCGCGCCTCGCCTCCAAAAGCATTTTTTCCCTGGTTGTTAAAATAATAGGGACCTGCTGCTGCGTAGAGATAGGCGCGTTTGAATTTCTTTACATGAAAGCCGAGTTCTCCATTGAGCCCTTTCATTGCAAATTCCTCTTTATGGGAAAATCCTACGGGATGCAGTTTTTTCCAAAATGCGTGTTTTGTTGTGCCCACAGGTAAATATCCGTTGAGGCGCACATCGAGGGTTTCTCCTAAGGTCTCTACCCCTGCGCCGATTTGATTGTAGTGAGCAACGCAAGTTTGCCGGTAGTCGTAATAAGCGTTGATTCCCCATGCCCGCTTTGAAAGAAAGCGGAGGCCAAAACCTGCATTGGCAGCAAACTTTCCATTATTGAAGACATGAGCGCGGACATCTGCGATCGGGACCCATTTCCGAGGAAGATCAGGTGCGAGGATAAAAAAGCCCTCAATGGTTGAATAGCCTTGATTGTAGCCTACGCCATTGGATTCGATGTGCCTGATTTCTATCCGCTGTGGGAGAGTACCGAGATCCGTGTTATTTTCTTGGGAAAGGAGAGTGGCGAAGGGAAGACAAGAGCTTAAAATAACAAAGAGCGCGCGTTTTGACATGAGCTTTCACCGAATTGAGTTGAGGTCAGTTTCATTCCCAACAAAGAAAATTTCAATAGAAATCGAAAAAAAATAGAGCCTTAATTTTTCGATTTAGACTCTTCTGCTTTTCTAAAAGTCAATACTCCATTTTCGAATATTCCATCGTCTACTGTGCCATCTAAATAGGTAATTGTACCGCGGCCATGCAACTTGGAGTTTGCAAATGTACCTTTGAGTACGATTCCATCAGGCAAAGTATGCGTTCCCTCTCCATTAAGGAACCCACTTACGAGTTGTCCGCTCCAAACATGTCCATCGAGGAAGGTGCGAGTTCCAATGCCAGTTCCATGATCTAGATCTCCTTCGATTGAAGAACCGTCATGTAATACTTTGGGCTCTACGTATAGCTGTTGTATCGTCACATATGGCGTATTCGATTTTACTTCGGTTGTTGTGCTCATAATCGTCTCCTAATGATTGCGGCAGGATTGTACTACGCGCGAATGTTTTTGGTAAAACCGTTTCGAGAGAGTCCCTCTCTCATCTGTATAGGCAAGCAATTCCGAAATCGTCTTCGGCTGCAAATACTCCCTAAAAAGGGTTTCTATTTTCTCGATGCACCCATTTTTTTTTTGCGAACTGTGGTAGATTTGCTCGCTTGATAAAGCGATCGCTACGTGGCTGATCTGTCGTTTGTTTGTCCCGACGAAAATGAGATCTCCCGCCTTCAGACAGGTTTTCTTAACTCGGAGGATGGACCATCCCCACCGATATAAAGTTTTTGGCATATTTCCAACGAAATCAAGCTCGAACTCATTGCGCGAGCTTTTTTTAAAAAGATACCGGATTGCTGAAAGGCAGTCGGTTTGCCAGGGAGCGCATTCCCGATAGCATTCTTTTGTATACGT
>JAZKAZ010000125.1:2391-3515 GCA_040388845.1 Chlamydiota bacterium
ACTTTTTCTAAATATTTGCTCTGCTCGTTGAGATCGGAGGAGGCGATTTCAAAGGGGGACCGAAGAACCAGGATGGTCTCAGGAGAATTTTTTGGGGAAATTGGAAAGGTAAGTACTACCAAAATTAGACCTTTGCAAAGTCGATGTGTCCATTAAGGACGTCGACGTGGAGGAGCTTTACTTTTATGAAATCTCCTACATCCACTCCCTCAAATCCTCGGATCAACTTTCCCTCAATGGGAGGTTTCTGGAGCCTGACCCAAGTCCCTTTGGGGCTTGCCCCCGTCACCATCGCGCTAAACGATCTGCCGATCTCTTTTGATAACACGATGGCGGCAGCGCATTTGATCAAACGGCGCTCCACTTTCGTCGCATCATCTTCTTTTTGAGTGCAATGAGCTGCAAGGGTGCTTAATTCTTGATTTGTGTAAGGGGAGAGATCTCCATAGAGAGAGCTTTTCAAAAGTCTTTGCATGATGAGATCGGGAAATCTCCGATTGGGGGCCGTCGTATGGGAATATTCGCTTTCTGCTAAATCAAAGTGTTCCAAGTGGTCCTTGCCGGGAAGTCCTAGGACGTATTCTCCTCTCCCGAGTAATTTGATGACTGCGATTGATAGATCGGGGAAAAGGAGCGGCGCTTGGGCCTGCTGGTGGAGAAGAAATTTCCTCAGCGCTTTAGAGTCTGGTTTTTTCGGAAGCATCTCTCCCAGGTTTTTGGCAAGGACTACGATCCGATCCCATTTTTTGGGAGTGCGGACAATGCGCCGGATCGATGGGAGCTTTCTCTCTACGAGATAGCGCGTGGCGCCCACATTTGCTGCGATCATGGCGTTTTCAATCAAGCGGTGGGCCCTGTTATAAATGCGCTCCTCGAGCGCCACAGGAATCCCATCCACGACGACTGCTTGGAGTTCGATCTCAGCAAAACTTAAGGCGCCTTGAGCATTGCGGTATTGTTGGATTTTCTCTGCGATTTGATCTTGCAGAGTCAGTTGCTCTCGGAGGTGAGGAATATTAGGAAGTGGGTGCTGGAGGGCAGGGGCGTTTTGTTCGAGCCATGTGCCAACTGCTGGATAGGTGAGTTTTGCCTGATTGCGCACCCAGGCGGGATAAATATCTATG
>JAZKAZ010000126.1:0-20259 GCA_040388845.1 Chlamydiota bacterium
TTTTCTTATCAGATCTTTCTTTGCGGTGTTTGATATTGGCCCATTTACTATGCCCTGCCATATATTTTCTTCCTCTTTCCTGCAAAAAATTTTAAGCTTAAGTTCTCCCAGGCCTTTGCTTTTGCAAATTGGGGAAATTCCTTTTCCTTTTGTCGAAACTGGGGCGTATGCACGCGACATCTCCCAGATGAGTCGATGTGCGAGGGACAAACAGCATGAAGCATTTCATGATAAACAATAAACTCCAAAAAATAGAGAGGGACATCGGGGTCATCCAGGAGGGGATTGAGGCGGATCTGATGGCGGTGCAAGTCGTAGGTGCCAAAGGTGATGGAGCGAAATTTGGAGGTACGGACTCTGATAGGTGCCCATCCAATTTCTGCATGGAAAGAGGGCTCAAAATGGGCCTCTTTGATTCGATCATAAATGGCTTGGAGATCGTACACCACCCCACTCGCTCGCAAAGGTTTTGCGGGAGTCCTATTTTCAGAAAAATAAAAATGCGCCATTTTCTTTAAGATGATGCCTGCTTCGGGATCTCTTTTCAGGGCAAAGCGGATGAGGGCCTCCAGGACGGGACTCGGCGCCTTGAGAAAAAGGCGATGGAGGCGAAGGTGCAAATGTCCTCTTTCTTTCCGGATCGACAAGTAACTTGTCCGATTCTCGTGCCAAACAATTGTGAGCGGAATGGGACAAATCGATTGGAGCACATCTCTCATTACAAAATCTTCTGCATCAAAATTTTATCTTTATACCCTCCAGGATCCTTCATAAACCGCCGCTGCAACCCATATTCCTCAAATCCAAGTCTTCGATAGAGGTTGATCGCAGGGTTTCCTTGGTAGACTTCCAAGTGGATGAATTCGAGGTTGAATCTCTCTTTGGCAAGGGCCATTAGTTCTTCCATCAGACGCGTCCCAATTCCTTTGCCCCGATATTTTTCATCCACAATGATGGCAAAAAGACATTGGTGGGCCAGTTTCTGATAAGGCTGCAGGTAAAGATTGGCAAGTCCGCAAGGAACTCCATCCCAAAGAGCAGTTAGAACTGCGTGCTGCTTCGAATAGCTCAGCATGATTCGCGCCGCATCCTCGATTTCACGCAAATCAGTCAAAGGGAATCCCTCTAGAACGCCTGGCTGCAAAAGCCACTCGATCAAGTAAACCTGATCGCCCTCTTCTCCAAAGCGGATTTTTAGATGCTTATTCATTGAAAGTAATGCTCTAATAGGAGACGGGCGTGCCCGCATCCATCAATTTTCATAAAATTTTCTTGGCGCGCAAACAGCTGAAACTCAAGTTTTTCTAAAATAGGCAAAAGGGCGCTCGGCTCGTAGACTTCCACATGCAGACTCTCCAAATGAAAGCGAGTTTTGGCCAGGTTTAAAAGATTGCGGAGCATGGAAGTGCCGATCCCCTTTTTTCTCTCTCTTGGATCCACGAGCAGATAAAAAGAACAATGATGCGCTACTTTTCGATACGGCATAAGAAAAAGAGTTCCGATGGCGCAAGGCTTTTCATTCATGACGCCAGTCAGGCTTGCCTTGAATTTAGAAAAACCGATCCAGTTCTTCAGCGCATCCTCGCTTTCTGCAAAACTAAAGGGGTAGTCATTGCAGCTCGCAGGTTCTGAAAACATCTCCTTTAAAAAAGAGAGGTCTTCCGGAACCGAATAGCGAATGTCAAAGCCAGGAATTGGAATCATTTGTATTTAACCAAATTCCTTCAGGTAAGCTTCTATAAACACATCAATCTCCCCATCCATTACTGCCTGGACATTTCCCACTTCAACCTTCGTCCTTGTATCTTTCACCAATGTGTAAGGCTGGAATACATAATTGCGGATCTGGCTGCCCCATGCAATCTCTTTTTTTGCCCCGCCCATCGCGGAAATCCTTTCCCGCTTTTCGTTATATTCTTTTTCATAGAGCTTGGAGCGGAGCATCTGCATACAAGTTTCCCGATTTGAGATCTGGCTCCTCTCGCTTTGGCAAGAGACCACAATTCCTGAAGGAATATGGGTCATCCGAACAGCTGAATCAGTCTTATTGACGTGCTGTCCTCCTGCACCAGAGGCTCTATATGTATCAACTCGGATATCCTCGGGGCGCACCTCGATCTGAACATCATCGATGATAGGAGTCACATCTACAGAAACAAAACTTGTATGTCTACGCGCATTGGAGTCAAAGGGTGAAATCCGAACGAGCCTGTGAACCCCTCTTTCTGACTTGCAATAGCCAAAGGCAAATGGACCCGAAATGCGAAAAGTGATATTTTTGATGCCAGCAATTTCCCCATCTAATCGATCGATGATCTCGATTTTCCAACCCTTTCGTGCGGCAAAGCGTTGGTACATCCGAGAGAGCATCTCTGCCCAGTCGCATGACTCTGTGCCGCCTGCTCCCGCATTGATCTCTAGATAGCAATCTTTTCCATCGAGCTCTCCCGAAAGCATTTTGCGCACTTCGAGATCACCTAGCGTTTTTTCAACTTCATTTAAGGCTGTGGTCAGCTCTCGAATCAATTCACTATCGCCGAGCTCGGATGCTTCGGGAAGAAGTTCTTTCACATCTTGGAACTTGCGATTGATTTCTTGGAAAGGAACCGTCCAAAGTTTCAACGCATTGCAGGCATCAATTGTCTTTTGCGCAGCTTCTTGATTGTCCCAAAAACTAGGCGCTCCCATTTTCTCTTCAAGTCTTTTTACTTCATCCTCTTTGCCTCTTAAGTCAAAGATACCTCGACATTGCGGAGAGACGCTCTTCGATCGTTTTTAGTTTTTCTTGGGTCTGAAAGTTCATAGCCTGATTTTTCCTTCAATTATGTCTTTGGGAGTTCGTATAAGAGTATGATCTGAGGCTGCGTTAAAAGTCAAAAAAGCAAAAATTTCCGGAGAGAAAATCCTCTCAAAATTTATCCATTATTAGCTTTTTCTTTACATTTATCTAATGGGTTATATAATTGCCCGATCTCAGTAATCCATTTTTGAGGCGTTTTCCTCAGAGTCAAACCATAAAAAAAAACCCAGTAGGAGGTTTCCATGTTTCACGTAACACAAGTAAATGCGGCCGGATGCTGCAGCAATCTTTATAAAGCAACTGCCGATAGCGCCAATTGGCTCGGCCGAAATGTAAAAAGCGCGGGCGTATCCGTTTGGGACAGCGTTAAAAAAGCCGCTGCCTATGTTGGAGCGTTCTTTGCTAAAATTGGTCAATATGCCCAACAAGGCTACCAAGCAGTTAAAGGAATGGCCGTTGAAGGTTTCGCTTCAGCAAAAGCTTTTGTAGCAACCCATCCTAAGGAATTCAAAATCGCGGCAATCACTACTGCAATGGGCATTGTGATCGCAGCGATTCTTTGCCGTTCCTGCAAAAAAGCTGAAGCTCCAGCTGCGACACCTAACGCAGCTCCTGCGAATGTTCCAGCGGGTGGTAATACTCCAGCGGGTAACGCTCCTGCGAATGTTCCAGCAACTGGCAACGCTCCAGCGGGTAACGCTCCTGCAAACGTTCCAGCAGCTGGCAATGCTCCTGCGAATGTTCCTCCTGCAAACGTTCCAGCGGATGGCAATGCTCCTGCGAACGCACCAGGCGCTCCAGAGGCTCCAGTTAATGGTGTAGGAGTTCTTCCGCCGGCACTCAATGTGGCTCCACCACAAGCACAAGCTCCTGCTGTAGCTCCGCAAGCACCAGCTGTTCACGCTGCTTAAGCCGAACTTTTACGTTGACGGGTCCATCCCGTCAACGAGTCATTTGTTGTTTTTTGAAGCGGTGGGAAATCCCACCGCTTCTTTTTTCAGGTGAGCGGAAATGTTTCGACAGCCAACCCTCCATCCTTTTCTCGAACACGCATTTCCATGCCATCTTCCACAACAAACGTATGACTCCCCAAAAACGAGACGTTTTTTGCAGAGAAAAGAGAGCGCCCCTTGAGGATAATTTCTAAAGATTCGCGCCGGCAAAGCTTCATTTTCCAAAAAGGCTGAGACGATTCCCAATCGACTCCCCGATTGTCTACGATGATATTTTCTAAGATACAACGTCCCACTTTGTCCGAATAGTGAAGAACCCCCGCCTCATCAAAATGGCCCATCACTTGATCTGCTCGGATCTGCAAACTTCCATTGACTTGGAAGTGGCTCGCTGTCATTTCAGCGATTTCTAATAACAGCTCAGAGGAGGCAGAAATTATTCCTCCGCGCAATTTTTTCTGGATGGAGGAATACATAGGCCCTAAAGCGGGATGGTAGAGAAATAAAAAATCAGGTCCCTTTTTCAAATATTCTTCAATCGTATGGGGAGGCGGCAGCTTAAAGCCGCAGTAAAGCTCCAACAACTCCCGGGAAGCTGCCAAAAGATCGTAAAAACAATTTTCGGGCGTCTCCTGAATCTGCTTTCCGGGAATATAGGCTCTCTTGGCAGTCGATATGGTTTTATGCCTTCGATTATAGGTCACAAAGGTGCGCTCTGTTTTGCGCATTGCCTCAGTAGTCTTTTCCTCAACAAAGACATCGGCAATATTTTGCATGGTGGACTCAAGACGAGCAATTGGCTCTTCTTTTTTTTCGCCCTGCTCAGTGAGGTAAGATCCCTTTTTGAGATTCAATAAAAGACCCGGAAAAGGGCATAAATCAATTGCCTGGCAAATGGCCTTGAGATCGGCAAAAAGAATATTTGTATTCGAGGTAAATCTGGAATAGGGCTCTCCCTCTTTTAGAGCTAAATCTTGGATGCCGAATTTAGCAAAATCGCAATATTCGATATTTGTGAGCACAAGCTCTACTTTCGTTTCTCTCTTTCGCTCAATGAGAACATTGACTCCCTCAGCTGCTTTTAGCAAGCGAGGACACGATGCAAACCCAAATACCATTTCTTTTTTCCACCCATATCCGGTAAACGCTAAAAGGCCGTAATCGAGACCTGCAAGTGGATTATTGATCTGGCGGATCAATACTTTGATCCTTCCTAACTTCTCAAGCCATGCAAAAATCCCTAAATCGCGCGCCAGCTTCCAAATTGCACCATGTCCGCCGGGCTTAAAAAGAGGCTTGAAAGGGGCAAAGAGACACCAATCCCCTTTTTCATTGACCGCGGGGACGAGCGGCTGTGTAAAAAAACGGAAGGAATCTTTGGGACGGCCAAACCAACCGCTCTCCTCGCAAATTTCAATCACATGGGCGTGATTATTCTTCTCATGAGAGGTCATGATGGCAATCGGAGTTGTGAGCTGCTGGCCATTCATCTGAAAATAAAGAAACTCGCGCGCCTGTAGATCTCGAACTAAATTTTCTAAAAGAGTTCGGCCAGCAAAAGGGAGTTTAGCTGCCGGCAATTCGGTGCCCGTCTTTTCATCCACCAAGTGGAGGCGATCGCCGGCACCCCCCAGCGGATACATCTCGGCAATAGAGGGAAGGGCCTCGATTCCCCAATGAATCAATTCGCGCACAGCCTCTGTTTCTTCCGCAATATCTTGAAAAAAAGGAGCATGATAGGCAACCGATGGACCCGGAAGATTCACATCTGCCTCCTGAAGAAGGCTTAAGATTTTTATGTGGTATCCAACAATGCCGCCAAGTTCGCAATAGAAAGAATCAATTTCTATCAGCTTAGGCAAGAGATCGCGCAAATATTCAAGCTTAAAATTGGACGGATCCACCCCGTAGAGAAAACGGTCCATTTGACCAATCGCAATGATTTGCTTTAAAGCAGATTCACATTCGGGAGCAAGTCCCGCTAAAAAGCCTCGAAAGAAATGGAACCGTTCTAGGAACTGGTTTATTTGTGGAAACGCATCGAGTAAGGCAATCTTTTCGTGTACAGATGTTGCCTGGATCAGCTGATTTCCTAAAGTCTGTAATTGCTGCATTTTTTCCAAATTCACTGATCCCTATCTGAAATTTGCCAGGAAAATCGCAAAAATACAAGGGAGTACTTTTTGCGTGGATTAAATTGAGATATCCGCTACTATTTCAACCTCTTAAATACACCAGAGCTTCCGCTTGTGATGAGGATATTTCTCTTCCTTAGAGAATTATCCATGCGATTTTTTTTGACTAATAAACCCGTAGACAGATAAAAGATTTCTTTTGAGGATATATCTCAATCTTTAATAGAAATCGAGCCTTTTCAAAGGAGAATGAAACATGGCAACGAAGCAAAAAGTTTCTAAATTTATGCAACCTATGAAGCCGAGCAAAGAACTTGCTGCGGTCGTTGGCGATGGTCCAATGCCCCGTACTGAAGTTACAAAAAAACTATGGGCTTACATTAAAAAACACAATCTGCAAGATGCAAAAAACAGACGCAACATCAATCCTGATGAAAAGCTGCAAAAAGTCTTTGGCGGAAAAAAAGCGGTCAACATGTTTGAAATGACCAAATTGGTCAACAAGCACCTCTCTTAAGTAAATTTTTTACTTTAGGCCCAAAATCTTTTTGATTTTGGGCCTTCTTTTCTTTTTTTCTGAACTGCATTATACTGTATCGCTTTATGCGGTATAAATTAACAATTGCCTATGACGGCACTCATTACTCGGGATGGCAGGTCCAAGAAAACGCGATCTCGATTCAAAGGGTAGTTCAAAAATTTCTTGAGGTTGTCCTCCGGCACCCCTGCTCTCTGACTGGCTCTGGGCGTACCGATGCAGGTGTTCATGCGCGGGGTCAAACGGCTCATTTCGATACAGATGCCCCAATTCGTTTAAGTTCACTTCGCCATTCGCTCAATGCTTTGCTCCCTCTCGACATCCGAATTCTTCAGATCGATGAAGTGACCCCTCTTTTTCATGCCCGCTACAGCGCAACTTCTAAAATCTATCATTATCATCTCCAACTCGATTCTGTTTTAGATCCCTTTGCCAGGCTTTACCGCCATCAGTTTTTTTTCAAACTCGATCTGGAGTTGCTTAAAAAGGGAGCTGCCCTCTTTTTAGGAACCCACGATTTTACCTCGTTTGCTAATTTGAGAACTCAAGATGAATTATACCACAACGCCGTGCGCACCTTGATGAGGCTCGATGTCGTGGAGCAAAAAGGAGGCTTGCGCCTAGAATTTGAAGGAGACGGATTCCTCTACAAGATGGTCCGAAATATTACCGGCACGCTTTTAAATATTGCAAGAGGAAGACTGCCCTTAAGCGCCATCCCAGAAATTTTTGCAGCCCGCAATCGGAAAAAAGCAGGACCTGCAGTCCCTGCACAAGGCCTCTTTCTCATGGAAGTCCGTTATAACAATGAATCGCTCGGGATTTGTTCAAAAGACTCAAAATGCACTACGTCCCCTTGCGCGGCGATCTCCAATAACGGGTAATGAGGAGGGCAAATGAGAACCGAAAGCGCAGGGGTCTCTTGCAAAGAACGGAGTCCCCGAAGGGAATCTTCGAATCCAATGATCCGATCCCCCTTTTTTCCATACAGCTCAATGGCCCGCAAATATCCATCTGGCGCAGGTTTCGGCCGTGCGTACTCTTCTCTTGTGATCCAATGAGGCAAAGTTTTTAGAAGAGGGATCTGAGAACGAATTAAGAGCGTCTGCTCTCTTGCCGAATGAGTCACGACGCACCTGCTGATGCGTGCCGCCTCGAGCGCTCTCAAAAGAGGTTCCACTCCAGGCATCAATTCAATCTTGCCCGAAGCGATCAGTCTGAGATAAATCTCTTTTTTTTCTCTGTGAAGAAGATCCCAGTCCGGCTCCAAATTGGGAAATTCTGCGTAAATTGCCTCTTTAAGAGCCTCTGCATGGAGATGCGCAATTGCGCAAAACTGTGCAAAACTCCAGTTCAGTTGAACTCCATGTTCGGCGAGCATATTTACATAAGCCTGAAACTGAAGGTGTTCGGTATTTACCAAAAGCCCATCAAAATCAAACAGAAAAAGCTGAAAGTCTAAAATCCACTTCATCGCTTGCAAGTGTATCATGTTGATTGTTTTTAAAGTGCCAAAACCTATAGAAGAAGAGTTATGGACCCTGAGACAGAAAAATCGCCGCCGATTGGAATCAATTATCTTTATTTCGGCGCTTTTTTCACAGTCCTCCTCTTAATTTCCGAGAGCAATATTTTCATTAGGGAAAATCTTGGAGGATCCCGATTTTTTTTCTTTTTCTATGCGCTCGGCCAAGCAGCATTAGAGACGCTTTTGCTCATCTTCATCGGTTGGATCACTCGGAAATTCCTTGGGAGCTCCTGTTTTATTTTTTTCATAGGGGCGACATTTTTAGGCCTCATTATCCATCTACTCGATTTCATGATGGATCGAATTCTCGATCTTTCCATTTGGGAGACGGTCTCATTTGTCTTGGATGAAAGTTTTGCTAATTTCATTCTGATGCTGGATGCCTCCGGCGTCCCACTATGGGCTTGGATTTTCATCTTTGCCATCTTATTGACTCTCCCTGCAATTGGAATGGCCATTTACAAGGCCAGCGAATTTCTCACGAATCAAAAACCCTTTAGAATCCATTACGAATGGTTTCTTCAGGCTTTTTTATGCATCCCTTGTGCGCTTCTTCTCTGGGATTTTTCTGCCTCTCGGATGATTCATCCTGATGCATACACGGCCTTTATTAAGTCGCTTCCCTGGAAATTTACGCTTCTACAGCCTAAAAATGTCCTCCTCAATCTGCCTGGATCGATTCACGAACTCGCATCTGAAAAAAAAATCGCCCAAGCTATCGATGAAAGTCCGATCCTCCTCACGAATAAGCCCAATATTTATCTTTTTGTCATTGAAAGTCTTCGAGAGGATTTTATCACTCCCGAGATTGCCCCTTTTCTCAATCAATTTAAAAAAGATCACATCCATTTCGATCATTCCTTTTCGAATGCAAATGCGACCTTCATGTCCTGGTTTTCTATTTTCCATTCCCAATTTCCATACTATTGGAACAAGCGCCAAAAAGAAGGGTGGACTTTGGGAAGTCCCGCTTTAAAGCTGCTCAAAAAATTGGGATATGAAATCCGGCTCTATACCTCCGCCCAACTAAGCTACTACGGCATGGAGGAGCTTCTCTTCGGCAAAGATTTGAATCTACTCACAGCCCGCCAACTCTTCCATCATACGCCTCCTCTTGAGGCGGCAGATACAGATGCGGCAGCTATCTTCCAGCTTCAAAAAGACATCGCTGAAAATTCTGACCTGCAACAAGGCCAAGTCTTTATTATTTTTTGGGATTCCACTCATTTTAACTATAGCTGGCCGCAAAATTGGACACCCAAGTTCATCCCTTTTGCAAAAGAATTTGGGTTCTTGAGGGCGTTTCACACTGATAAATCCATTGATTTGATTAAAAATCGGTATCGGAACGCGATCAACTATACGGATAGTTTATTTGGAAATTTTCTGGATCACCTGCCGAGAAAAGAAGAGGCTGTCATTGTAGTCACGGGCGACCATGGAGAAGAATTCTTCGAACAAGGACATCTATTTCACCAATCGCACTTAAGCAATGAACAGACCAGAGTCCCTCTTTACTTTAAATTTGGTAAAGGAGAAAGACCTATTCCAAATCGGACCCTCGTCTCGCAGATGGATATTTTCAGCAGCATTGCAGATTACTTATTGGGATCTCCCGTCTCATTTCTAGAGGGGGAATCCATTTTTCAAAACCCTAAATGGCCCTATGCCATGATCGCCCGTTTCAATGGGTGCAGGGCTCCCTACGAATTCTGCATTCATAATGGGCGCAATAAAATGATTGCCCAATTTCTAAATCGCTCCAATATTTTCCAAGCTCGTACGCTCCAAATCCTATCTCTCCGAACAGCTAAAGACAAAAGCTTAGCAGAAGGCGCAGAGGATGTGGAAGGGTGGATCGATGGAGAATTCGGCGGAGCTTTGGACAGGCTGTTCGGGCCCCCTAAAAAACCAGCGAAATAACACACCATTGGGCTAGTACCCAACCATACAGGATCCGCTTCGCGGGCAGGATCGACGAGGCCGCCTGCAGGATAAAAGAAGAATCCTCAAGGCTGGTTCTGTAGGCGGTTCAAGAGATCTGTGATTTGATCTGTGCCCACCTTGCGCTCGATGATTTCTCCTGCAGGGTTAAAAAGGAGCACTGTCGGCATGGAACGAATTCCGTAGTTGCGGCTCAAATCGAGCACTTTATCGACATTCACCTTTAGAAATTTCACTCTGCCCCCTAGCTGGTTTGCAGAAGATTCCAAAATCGGAGAGATCCTCTTGCAAGGACCGCACCAGGTAGCGTAAAAGTCGACCACAACCGGAACATCGCTCATCTTCAATTCCCGCTCGAATTGCTCGAGAGAAAGCACTTCGATGACTTCGTGAAGAATCTCAATCTTGGGTGGGAGCTTAGGAGGATTCGAATTTTTGACCAGTTGATTGGCTCTATCGGATAGATAGCCTTGCGTCTGCATTGCGGCCTTCGCGCCGTCTCCCGCTGCAGAAATCGCCTGTTTATAAACTGGATCGACGATATCTCCGATGGCATAGACCCCTTGAATCGAGGTTTGCTGATCTTTTTGGAGTTGGATATACCCTTTTTCATCCAATTTTAAAATATTCTGAAAGATCGCCGAATTCGGCTGGGAACCAATGGCCAGAAAAAGGCCGTCGATCGAAAAATCGTAAGGGAGTTTCTTGCCGCTTTTTAAGATAACATGAGTGAGGCTAGTTCCATCCCCTTTGATTTCTTTTACAGAAGTGTCATAGAAAATCTTGACATTTGGCTTTGCTAAAAGGGTCTCGACTCTTTTTTCCTCAATGGCTTTCAATGAATTTTTGCGAACAAACACATAGACTTGTTTGGCAATATTTGAGAGATAAAGCGCCTCTAAAACAGCCGCATCGCCGCCGCCCACTACGCCCACCGTTCGATCCCGATAGAGAGTTCCATCGCAGATCGCACAATTCGTGACCCCTCTTCCCCAATAACCTTCAGGGCCGGTCTCTCCAGGAATCCCCAAAAAGTTCGGCTGAGTCCCCATAGCAATGATGCAGGCCTCTGCCCGAATTTGATGCTCTTTCGGCAGCTTGCCTGTCACATCAACGCTCCGCGTTCGGATCGTGAAGGGGCGTTTTGTGAAATCGACGTCGATCACCTCTTCGCTTCGAAATCGGACGCCATTTGCTTCTGCCTGAGCTCTCACTTTGTCTATGAGCTTTATCCCCTCAATATCCAATTCTCCCGGCCAATTTTGAACACTATGAGATTGGGTGAGCAGCCCTCCTGGGGCCTTTCCCTCAATGACAATGGGTTCAAGACCTGCTCTTGCTAAATAGAGTGAAGAGGTTAGAGCCCCGATGCCCCCGCCAAAAATTACGACCGGATAAACCTTTTGCTCCACTGGGGTCTCTATTACGGATCCTTGAGCCAAAAGATTGGTTACCGGGATAGAAAACGAAGATAAGGCCAAAAGCGCGCAATGGAATAATTTTTTCACAATAAACCCCAATAGATTGATATTAACCAGTTATTAAACCCATTTTTTTAGATCTTGTCAAGGAATCGGCGCCATCGACAAAACCATTTTTTAACCACAAAGAACAGATGCGTGCTCTGCAGTTTTAAAATTTTCCTTTTAATGATTGCCACCCTACCCCTGCGAATCCGCCTTGAGCTTTCTTTCCTCTTACGCTAAATTCGTTTTTATATGAAAAATTTCTTTCAAAGACTTTTCCGCTGGGGCGCTCAAAAAAAAGAGATCAACTATTTTTATTTTGGGAC
Organism: Chlamydiota bacterium; assembly: GCA_040388845.1. GTDB lineage: Bacteria > Chlamydiota > Chlamydiia > Chlamydiales > SM23-39 > JAZKAZ01. The sequence continues at coordinate 11,691 of JAZKAZ010000126.1, forward strand.
CCTGCTTCTTTTTTTGAGCCTGCTAAGTTTCTCCCATTTTCTCTCCAAGGACCTCCCTTTTTCTGGAATTCACCTCTTCTTCTTCTTTCATGCCTTAATCCAAGCATCGATTGAAATCGGCTTCTTTGTTCTGATCGCCTACCTATTGAAACGGCCAGACAGGCATTGGGGTTTTATTTTATTTATTTGCATCTCTTTGATCCCCTCTTTTCTCCACTTCACCGATTTTACCATGGTACGTCTGATCGATGCATCGATTTCGTATCTATTTAAATTTCTCTTCGGCGGCGGATCGGATCACCTCGTGGCAGCTTTTGGGGCGCTGAATCTAAATGGCACAATGATCGGGATCATTTTTGCCACAATTCTTTCAATTCCTCTCTTTAGTCTTTTTTTTTATTGGATTTCCCATCGATTGACAAAACGGAAACTCTTGAGTCTCTCATTCAATCAAATTGCAGGCGCCCTTGTCTCAATGGCCCTTTTCCTTTTCCTTCTCGACGTTTTAGCCCATCCTTTCTTAAATCGGCGGGCATTTAGCAAATATCAAAAAGTTTTGCCATTTGGAACCACTTTCCTTCCTCCAGAGCCTCATTGCATTTCTTTAGGGGGCCTCATTGCCCCTCCTCGCGAGGAAAAAGAAACTTTGGAAAATATCCCCGAAATCACCCTTTCCCATCTTCCAAATATCTACCTATTCATCATTGAGACGCTCCGAAGGGATTTCGTAAATGAAACAACGGCGCCCAATTTAAACCAATTTGCCAAAGAAAATATTCAGTTTCCCACTTCTTTTGCAAACGCTAACTCGACCCATCTCTCCTGGTTTTCCATTTTCCACTCAGACTTTCCTTATCAATGGGCAAAAATGAGAGATCAACGAAGAGGAGGCAGCATTCCTCTCCAATTTCTGAAAAAACTGGGATACCAAATCCGCGTATACTCTTCCGCAGATTTACACTATTACGGCATGGACAAACTAATCTTTGGCCAAAAAAGAGAACTTGCTGAAACCATTGAAGAATATACGTTAGATCGAACAATCCAGCCATGGAAACGCGATGCACTGGCGCTTGAATCCTTCAACCGGGATCTCCAGATAAGTGATGCGAGAAAAGGAACTGTATTCCTTTTCTTTTTTGATTCAACCCATTCCGAATATAGCTTCCCTGATGATTTTCCCTTGAAATTTGAGCCGATTGCCAAAGAAATCAACTATTTGACAGTGCATTCTAAAAGTCCTGAATTGGAATCGATTAAAAACCGCTACCGCAATTCCATCCTCTATGTCGATTCCCTTTTGGGAGAGTTCTTTGAAACTCTAAGAAAACAAAATCTGATGGAGGACGCGATCATTGCAATTACCGGCGATCACGGAGAGGAATTTTTCGAGGAAAAAGCCCTTTTTCATGGGACGCACCTCAATTGCCATCAAACCAGTGTTCCCCTTTTCTTCAAATTTCCATCTAAAAATTGGATCCCGGCAGTCCAAGTGGCAACCCACATGGATCTTTTCCCCTCAATCCTTCATTATTTGACGAAAATAGAGGCATTCGAGAGCCTCTTTGATGGGCAATCGATTTTTATTCCTCCGCACTGGCCCTACCGGATCACGGTTCTCCAAAATGGATCCGACACTCCGTGCGAGTTTTCGATTGATCAAGGAAACAAAAAACTCCATGCCAAATTTTTAGATCCCGCTCATATTTATTCCGAGCATAACCTAGAAATCCTCGATCTGCAGACAGACGGAGCATCACCTGCTGAAGCTAACCTCACAAGTCTGGTCGAGATCTACTTTCCCGGCGCTCTTACCCCCCTTCTGCAAAAAAAAGAATGAGAACTAAACTATGTATGTCCTATGGACTTGATTGGTTATCTGACCTCCACTAAACGAAAATATTTTCTTAAAGAAACCCCAACGGTCATTGCATTTTGCGATGTTTCGGTCATTAAGCGACTTTGGGTATCCCTGGGAAGATACCGGGCTTTTAGGCGCCCCCTTCTCTTCGCAATCGTGGGGTCTTGGAGATGGATTCGGACGATGATTTATTGGACCTACTGATGTCATGAGACAACCCTTATTTGATCAATTAGATGAAATTACGATACAATCTTAAATCTCTCCTCTAAATAAATGCAAAAAAATTAAAGAGTTACCAAGCTCGCCAAAGAAGATCTTTGGCAAACAGGCGATTGAGTGCATTCGGCATCGATGGAGAAACGGACAGGCAAGGAAGGATCATTCCTTGCAGAGGGATGATTTCCACGTTTGAAAAAAAACTCCTGAGAACTTTTTCCAACTTCTGATGAGAGAAAATACGCACATGGGTCGGATCGTTTTCAAACTCCTGCCCCAACAAAAATTTCATCCGATTGCGCATCCGAAAGGCGTTGGGCACAGAGCCGATGAAACAACCACCCGGCTTTAAAGTGGTGACAACTCGTTTTAAAAAACCTTCTAAAAAATAAAGATGCTCTAGAATTTCGCAGGAGACAATCACATCGAATGAATTTGCTTGAAAAGGCCATTCTGAATTTAGATCCAACCACAAGGTTTCAATTCCGAGGTTCTCTTGGATGATCCGTAGCGCCTTTTGGTCAATATCGACTCCAATAATCTCATTGCCCGGCCTATAGCCCTGGGTCAGCATACCATCCCTACAACCCAGATCCAACACCCGTTTATTTTGGCCGATCCACTTTTTCAGGTAGGGAATTCTCGCCCCATCGCAGTAAAGGTATCCGTACCGATCTCCCCGCTCATGATGGTGCCGATAAAGCTCTTCAAGAGCCATTTTTTGGGTCATAAATCACCGAAGCCGAGTATTGAATTTAATCGGCTTAGAATCAAGGATCTTTTTTACTTTTGTAAAGACAATCCAGATTAACATCTTTAGATGCTAATGATGAATAGGTTGCAATCCAATGTAGTCGTTAAATTTAGTCCAAGGCCGAGTAACATAAACATGTAATGCTTAAGACTTCCCAAATTATCTGAAAAATTCACAGCCTGGACTGTTGCTCCCAGTTTTTTAATCAAAGTTCCTGCTTAGATCTGGAGAAAAAGAAAAAGGCGCAGGGTCCTTACAGGACTGCGCCCTCGAGGTGAAATAGAGTCCTAGCAGTGGTCTGCTGGAAGAGGAATCGATGCCAATCTTCTGAATTCAGTGACAATTGCAAAAGTCACTTTTGGATTGGACTTGAGGAAATCATCTAAAAAGCTCTCTGCCCAGGATCTCATTTCTCCATAGGTAGCTTTGCTTCCTTCTTGACTCATTCCTTTGAGTTTTACGCCAAATTCCTTCAAGAGAAGAACACCATCTTGCAAAGGCTCGATGTCATTGGTGTAACTTGCCGCGATATAGGTTTGCAGCATTTCATTTGCATTCTGGTGTTTTGCATTCTCGTGAATCATTCGTTTGTTTTCAGCTTCCTTGTTTTTTCTCGCAGTTTCATATTTATTGCCTGTCGCACGATATTCAGCAGCGAGGTTTGTAGATTCCCCATTGCAAAGTTCATCAACAGAAGAGTTTTGAAAATGGATCGCTGTGCCATCCGCATTTTTTAGGCCGTATTTCTTGATCAGCCAAGCCCAATCTGCCGGGCGATTTGAAACTTCAGCATGAGAATAGTCGATTTCAACTGCTTCTCCGCGTCCAAACCAATAGTCGCGGTTTTTCTTATCAAAAATGACATCGGTATTGTTTTGCTTAACTTCGACTAAATTCTTTTGAATCAAAGCTTTGTTTTTCTCAATCCGATCTTCCCAGAAATTAATTTTTTTCTGAAATTTTTGGATCTGGCCGACTTCTTCCTGAATCATTAGACCCACTTCTGAAAGGATCTGTTCAATCACATTTGAACTTCCGATCAGCTGATCTGAATTTAAAGGCACAAATGCCTGAGGATCACAGAGAAAAGACTGAGGCACTTCTCCAAGGAAGTAGCTCTGTCCATCTAAAGACTCTTCTAGTTTTTTTAGATTGTGAGTCTCTACTCTCATTTCACTCTTGTTTTCCTCAGAGTCAATAGACATTGCCCCTTTCGGACTAAATTGTTCCTGCGCAGTGCTTTCTCCAGCACTAAAAGCTGAAAACTCTTGCATATCTGACATTGGATTTTCCTCCTTGCTCGCCGCCTATCTCGTGCGATTGTTTATCGGTTGGCTTTATACGCGCCGTATACGCCCCTAGGCTTATTTTAGCAGAAAACATTTTAATTACAATTACATTAAGAAAAAATGTAATTAAGTAATTAAAGATAAACAAATATTGTTTGTTTTTAAATTGAGATGAAACGACTTGTTGGAAGAACTGAAGGATAATTTAGACGCATGAAGAGAGAATAGATCAAATAAAGGCAAAGGATCGGGAGAAACACAAAAAGGGCCCCAAAGAGCAGATGAAAGGCCGTGAGAGCCTTTCTAGAAAAACGTCCATTTTCGTAACTTGGATCACTTTTTAAAAGAGTCACCCTTCTCCCGCCTGTATATACCTTGGCATGAGCATTTAGAAAATTTTCTTTTTCCGGCGGGATCACTCGAAAAATACGGACTCCCTCCCCTGTCGGGAAAATGCCCATCCCGGCGACTAGATCGTTTTCTTGAGTATAGATATTGATTTGATGCGAATAATTGTATTCCTCAGTCCAGTTCCATGGATAGAGGCCAGGAGGACTAAATGCATCAAGCGTCTCTACTTTATCCTTATGGTTTCGAAGCACATGAAAAGTCAAAGCTCCTCCCAGACTCATCCCATAAAGCCTTACTTTCTCTTTGTCCTGCAGCCATTCTTCAATTTTAGACTTACCCATTAAATATGGCGCATGTCCCACCGACAGGCCTGGCGTCGAATCAGAAAGGAGCGTGGCGACAAACCCATCGCCTGCTGGATAGGTCGTTCCCAAAAAAGTCAGCAGCGGGGGGCTGCCTGCCGAGGTTAGCCCATAAGCTGCAATGGGACTCGAGAAACAGCTTGGAGTGAGCTCAATTCTTAGATTGACCTCATAGACAACTGTTTTCCAAATCCCATCTATTTTCTGAGGAATTGAAAACAGCTCCCCCGCCTCCGGATAGCTAAAGGGAATCAAGGCAATGATATTTCCGATAAATGCTTGAAAAAGAACCTCTTCTTTGGAGCCTGCAACAGGCAGGCGTGCGCTACAGGAGTTCAAAATCACCCGAAATTCATCTCGCATCGCTCGAAGAAGCGCTGGATCTTTTTCAACCAAGACCCCTCTGATATTTTTTTTGTTCATCCAACTGGCAGAAGGGATTCCGCGTCCGAGCAAAAACTGAATGATTTCATGCACTTGGGGATCTGGCCCTTGTCCTGGCGTCTCGATCCCTTTTCCGGAATAGATCAAAGTATTCTTTAAAGCCGTCTCAATTCGATGAAAGTTATTCTGACTTAAAGGATCTCTGCCATTCCATTCAATTTTATGAGAGGAAAGCGCCAGATCCCACACTTTTTGAAAGGTCCGCAGATCTCGAATGCCAATTTTTTCTTTAAAGACCTGGATGATCCGAGAATAATTATTTAGTTTTTGGCCGGCTTCAAGAGTCTGAAGATCAAAGATTGATTGATCTAAAGACCCTATTGAAGAAATATTACCCAACGCCATATTACCCAGATTTTTTTTCTGAGCATAATTGTAATTAAAAAGGCAATTAAACGCGACAATTCAATTTTAATATAAAATAAACAAAACTTTAATTTACATTCCTTAGCTTGCTGTGCCGAATACTATAGGAGAAGTAAATCACAAGCCCGAGCGCAAACCAACAGATCAACTGCATCCAGGTGACGAGAGGTAAAAAACACATTTGGGCAATACAGGCAACGATTCCCATAAGAGGAACATAGGGAACAAACGGCACTTTAAACGTTCGTTTAAAATCAGGATGCGTATAGCGAAGGATCCATACTCCCAGGCAGACAATCATAAACAAAAATAAGGTCGTCATAGAAACAAGCTGCCCCAAAATCTCCACAGAAAAAAATCCAGCAATTGCCATCGAAATCAAAGTCGTGACAACCGAGGCAAAAAGGGGCGTTCTTAATTTTGGATTTATCTTGGAAAATCGGGAAGGAAGAAGGCCATCTTTACTGACTGCCAAAAAAACACGCGTTTGCCCCAGCAATTGCACGAGGACGACAGAGGCAAGGCCTGATAAAATTGCAACTTTTACAATGAACCCAATCCAAAAAAACTTCGGATCCATGGCGTTGAGGGCAACGGTCATCGGATCGGGTACATTGAGCAGCTTATAACTCACAATTCCGGTCAACACAAGCGCAGTTGCTATGTAGGCGGCCGTACAAATCCCTAAAGAGGCAAGAATCCCTCGCGGCAAGTCTCTCTGGGGATTCACAGCATCTTGGGCAAGTGTTGCCACTGTATCAAACCCTATGTAGGCAAAAAAGACGAGTCCAGCTGCCCGCAAAACCCCACTCCACCCAAATTCCCCAAAAACACCTGTATTTTCTGGAATAAAAGGGACCCAATTTTCTGATTGAATATGAGGGATCCCAACTGCAATAAATAAGATGATCGCCACTAATTTAATAACGACCATGATATTATTAAAATGAGTGACTGCCTTAATCCCAATCGAAATAAAACCGCCGATCACTACCACGAGCAACACTGCGGGAAGATTTAAAACAGAACTACTTAAAACCCAGCCTGTTTCCACATTGTAGCGAAAAGGAGCTTGCGTCCAGGTCTCTCCGAATACAATGCCCCAGTCTTTCAAAAAACTGACAAAATATCCAGACCACCCGACCGCTACAGTCGATGCAGACACCAAGTATTGGGCAGTAACTGCCCAACCCACAATCCAAGCGGGAAACTCCCCTAAAGCGACGTAGGAATAAGAATACGAGCCTCCAGAAATAGGAATCAGAGAAGAGAGCTCGGCATAGCAAAGGCCTGCAAATGTACAAATAATAGAAGCGATGATGAAGGAAAGCACGATAGAGGGACCCGCATATTCGGCAGCAGCTTGTCCCGTGATCACAAAGATCCCTGCGCCAATGATTGCACCTACCCCGATCGAAGTCAGATGAAACGCTCCCATGTGTCTTTTTAGCCCATGATGCTCCTCATCGATTTCGACAACTTCAGCTCTCATAGACTTTCTGATAAAGAGACCTTTTCTCATCCTATATCCTATTTTCCTTAACCTAAGGAATTCGAGTTTGATTGGCAAATAATCTTTTTAAGGAATAAATGGTTTACTTTATTTTTTGCCAATCCACTACAATAGGCCAATGAGTCTTCTAATCAGTTGCCAATCCATCTCGAAATCCTACAGCACGCGTCTCCTATTCGAAGACCTATCTCTCAGTATTTTTTCGGGGGACCGGATCGGTTTAATCGGTCCGAATGGCTCAGGGAAATCTACCTTTTTAAAGATTTTGACAGGACTCGAAACCGCAGATTCAGGGATTGTTGCCCCAAGGCGCGGACTGCGGGTCGGCTATGTTCCTCAAAGCTGTGAGTTTCCTGACCTTTCCCCGGAAAAAATCCTTATAGATGCCATCCAAGAGGACCTCCCCGACTACGAAAAAGAGAGGTTGGCTCAAGTCTGGCTCAGCAAGTTGGGCTTTGACGGCACTGAAACTTCAGCAGCTCACCTTTCTGGCGGCTGGAAAAAGAGATTGGGTTTTGCCAAAGAGCTAATTTCGGCTCCCGATCTTCTGCTTCTTGACGAACCGACAAACCACCTAGATCTGGAAGGGATTCTCTGGCTAGAGAAATTTTTATCTCGGGAGGCTCCTACCTATCTCGTCGTCAGCCATGACCGGTACTTTCTTCAAAATGTGACGACGCGAATCGTCGAAATCAATCCCGTCTACCCGAAAGGAATGTTTTCAATCGACGGATCCTATGCGAATTTTTTGGCTAAAAAAGAAGAATTTATCAGCGGACAGATCCAGCAAGAGCGGTCAATGGCCACAAAGGCTCGTCGTGAAACAGAATGGCTTCGTCAAGGAGTCAAAGCTCGCACGACCAAATCCCAATCCCGCATCGATGAGGCCCATGAGATCCTCAAAGAGCATTCAAGCCTTCAATCGAGAAATCAAAGAAAGAAGGCAAATATTGATTTCGCAGCCACCGAAAGAGAAACCCGGAAACTGCTGGTCGCCAAGAACATCGCAAAACACATGGGCAACCGGACTCTTTTTAAAAATCTGGATTTTACCCTCTCTCCCGGAACTCGTATCGGCCTAATGGGACCCAATGGGTCCGGAAAAACTTCTCTCTTGAGACTTCTTGCAGGCGAGATTTCCCCGGATCAAGGGACGATAAAAAAAGCCGACTTTCTCCAAATTGTCTACTTTGATCAGCACCGCTCAAAACTTCCCGCAACGATGTCGCTTAGAGAAGCTCTTTCACCCAATGGAGACTATGTCCTCTTTAGAGGCCAGGCGGTCCACGTGAACGGCTGGTGCAAACGTTTTCTCTTTTCCCCCGATATCCTCGATATGCCAATCGGAAAACTCTCCGGAGGAGAAAGAGCGAGGATTTCTATTGCTCATCTCATGCTGCAGCCCGCAGA
>JAZKAZ010000126.1:20269-20684 GCA_040388845.1 Chlamydiota bacterium
CTGCTTGACGAGCCGACCAATGATCTTGATATTCCTACGCTAGAAACACTTGAAGAAGGGCTCCTTGAATTTCCCGGCGCTGTCGTCCTTATCACCCATGATCGATGCATGCTCGATCGGACGTGCAATGTGATGCTCGCTTTAGGAGACCCCGAAGAGACGAAGCTCTATGCCGATTATTCCCAATGGGAGGCTGCGCAAACAACGCGGAGCGAGCCCAAAACTGCTGCAAAAAAAGCAGAAGGTTCTCGGCGCCCTAGCCTTTCCTACCTTGAAAAAAAGGAATATGAAGAAATTGAGGGAAAGATCTTAAAACTCGAAGAAAAAGTAAAAACGCTCAACCATCTCCTGGAAACTCCCGAAGTTGCCCAAGACGCCCCGCGACTCTCCGAAGTCTGCCTAGAAATTGGACTTA
>JAZKAZ010000127.1:0-4045 GCA_040388845.1 Chlamydiota bacterium
GAGGCTTGGAGCCTAGAAAATAAAGGGCTTTTAGAAGAGCTCAACCGCGCCCGCTACGATCAAGAGCAGACCCGGCTAATCAATGAGACACTCGTCCGTCTCCATGCGAAAGAGGCCTTAAAATCCAAAGAGGCATTTGAGCAGATTCAGAAACTGGCTCAGGAAAAAGCTCAAATTGAGCAGCAGAATGCCCACTCTTTGAGCCAATTTCAGGCAAGCTGCGCTCAAATTGAAAAACTCAATGCAGAATTGGGTCAATCTCGCGCAGCCTATGCGAATGAAGCTTCAAAATCCAAAGAAGTGCTCGAGCAAATTCAGAAACTGGCTCAGCAAAAAGCTCAAATGGAACAGCAGAATGCCCATTCTTTGAGCCAATTTCAGGCAAATCTTGCTCAAATTGAAAAACTGAATGCGGAATTGGGTCAATCTCGTGCAGCTCTTGCTCAATTCGATGAGCTCCGCTCCCAGAAAAAATTTCTTCAAGAGCAGCTTCGGGACGCTTCTACAAAGACTTTCCAATTCGATGAACTCGTCTCTCAGAAAAAAAATCTCCAAGAGCAGCTTCGGGAAGCTTTGGCAAGAATTGAACAAATCCAGCAAAAAATTGCTTCGGAGAACAAAGAAAAGAGTGAACTCAAATTGCATCAGGCCCGTTTGGATCTCATCGGGTTCATGGAGCTCCAAAGTCAGAAAAATGATCTTGCCGAACGGTTTAGATTGGCAACTGTTGAAATTGAAAGGTTGCAGCTCATTATGGATCAAGGAGAGGCCTCTCGGGCAGAAGAGGAGCTCTGCGCTCTAAGACTCGAATTGGATCAAGCGCGCGCAGCGCTTGCGCGATTGGCTGACTTACAGGCAGAAAAAATTTCAAATGAACAAAAATTGGTTGCTGCTGAGGTGGAAATTTCCCTCTTAACAGAAAAAGCAAAGAACTCAGAAAAGGATACGTACGCGGCAGAGGCTCTCGAAATCCTTAAAAAAGAGAGAGGATCGCTGCTGCAACAATTGGCCCATGCGCAGGAAAAAATCCATTCTCTTTCCCAGTTAGAGCCTCTCTATAAACAATTTAAAAAGCAATTCGAAGAAAAAAATCAGATTCTTCACCAAACGCGCTCAGAGCTATTTAAAATAGATACAGAGCTTCAGTCGTTAAAAATCGAAAGAGCGCAAGCAAGCCTTCAAAGCCATGTCCCTGAAGAATTGGGAGAGGCTGTCACAGAACTTGGATCGGAAATCGAATGGCTTGAGCAGGAAAACGAGGCGTTGCAGGAATTGATTACGGTCTTGACGGACCAACTCAGCTCTTCAGATCCCGATAAGCTAAAAAAAAAAGAAAACTGAGGACGACATCGTCTGATCAAGGTTTTCTATTCTAGTAATCCAAGAGCCCTGCATATTTAGGACTTTCCAAATTATCTAAAAAAATCATGACCTATCCTGGACATCCTTTAATCCTGGATATCCTGTCAGTTGTTTGGTTAAAAAGACTGGGAGCAGCGGTATGTGCATGACAAATGACAGGATATCCAGGATTAAAGGATGTCCAGGATAGGAGAAAAAGTAAATTATGATACTTGGTATAATGTTAAAATCTCATGTCCGGTCTCGGTGATGAGGAGGGTATGCTCCCATTGAGCGGAAGGCTTTCCGTCTTTGGTTCGAACTGTCCATTGGTCGATCGGATCGATAATTCCATCCCGCACTCCCGCATTGATCATGGGCTCGATCGTAAAAATCATGCCTGGAGCCATTGGAATTGTGCTGTCATTATAATGATGCGGGATTTCAGGTGGTTCGTGAAATGCAATGCCAACGCCATGTCCTACAAATTGATTGACGACGGAACATTTTTGGCTCCTTGCGTAATCTTCAATTGCTTTGCCGATTTCCCAAATCTGAGCATCGGGTTTGCATACTTCAATGGCTCTTCGTAAACATTCGTGGGAGATCTCCATTACCCGTTTTTTCTCCTCAGAGATTGGGCCAATTGCCACCATGCGGCTGCAATCGCCGAAAAAGCCGTCTACAATGCAGGAGGCGTCGATATTTAGGATATCGCCTTCCTGAAGAGGTCTTTTGTCAGGGATTCCATGGCAAATGACTTCATTGAGGGAAGTGCAAATGGTCTTTGGGTAGGGAGGCTGGCCATAGCCTAAGGTTGCAGGAATAGCTCCTACCTCTTTATGAAGCTTTCTAGATAATTCATCGAGCTCCAAAGTGGTGACGCCTGCCTTGGCATGCTTGCAGAGTTGATCTAAGACATGGGCGGTGACGTGACAGGCCTTCCGGATCTTTTCAATCTGTTCGGCATTTTTTAAAATAATTCCATATTGATTTAAATAGCTGAGCGCCAAACCTTCCGTATTGGGAAGGCGGGGATAATGGCACTTCTTCCATTTTTGACCGCTTCCGCACCAACAGGGATCATTTCGTGTGAATTTCATGCCCATTTATTTTACGCAGAGAATGTTTATTTTTCCATAGAAGACTTGGTGGAGATAGAGTCCGTGGGCAGGAGCAGTTATTCCGGCTTTTTTCCGATCGGCTGAGGCAAGCAGGGCGGGGATACAGTCTGAGGAGAGCTTGCCTGCGCCTATATAAACCAGGGTACCTATGAGATTGCGGGCCATCTTATAGAGGAACCGATTCCCTACAATGGAGATCTGGAGCTGGTGACCTGGCAGCTCATTGATTGTAATCTGCTCAAGAGTGCACTGGGGGTCTTTTTCAGATTCATTCGCAAAGCTTGTGAAATTGTGAGTTCCAATGAGTTGATCTGCGGCAGAGTGCATTTTTTCTAAGTCCAATGGAGATCGAAAATGCCAGGAATAAAGGCGGTAAACCGGCTCTTGAACCGGACCCAAACAGAGTAGGTATTGATATTCTTTACTTGTTGCGAGCAGAGTGGGGTGGAAATCGATCTCTGTCTCCTCGATATGCACCACGCGGATATCGGGGGGGAGAATGGCATTGAGTCCTCTTTGCAGTCGCAGCGGATTGAATGGCGTATCCAATAAAAAGTGAATGACTTGGCCCCGTGCATGAACTCCGCGGTCTGTTCTACTAGCAGCTTCGGGTAAAATTTTTTCTCCCGTAAGGTGCTCGATTGCTTTTCCAAGGCTTTCCTGAATGCTTGGACCCATCCGGGTCTTTTGCCAGCCTAAATATTGAGTGCCGTCGTAGCTAAGGAGAACTTTGAGAGATTGGGACAAATTAGAGGCCCATAGCGGTTTGGTGACTCATGAAGGCGCTAACGCCGCTTAAGAACATCTGAACCGCAATCAAAGTTAAAACAAGGCCCATGAGCCTTTCGATTGCGATGATGCCCCTCCAGCCCAAAATTTTCTGCAGGTACGAAGACGCTAATAAAATGAGAAGAGAGGCTCCCCAGGCAATTAAAATGGCCCCCACCATGATAAAATGATTGGACTCCTGCTTGGAATAAATCATCACAGCGGCAAGCACTGACGGCCCGGCAATCAAAGGGACAGCTAAAGGAACAATGAACGGCTCCAAATCGTGGGGGAGACTTTCTTCGTGATTGTGGGCAGGAGGAAAGATCATTTTGAGGCAGAGGAGAAATAGGATAATGCCCCCTGCAATTTGCACTGTATCGCTCTGGACATTGAGGAATTTCATCAACGCTTCCCCGATAAAATTAAAAAAAATAATAATAAATAGGGCAATCAGGAGCTCCCGGAAAATAATGATCCGCTGCCTAGTTGGGGGGAGTTTCTTTAAAAAACTGATATAGAAAGGGATATTTCCAATGGAGTCCATCAAAAGAAAGAGAGAAAAAGCAATGGAAAAAAGGCTCATAGATCCAAACTGGGGCTCTAGTCTGATGATACATAAACCTATTTGCGAAAGCAATAGAGTTGCTATTTGTTTGTATTTAGTTATTTAAAGTCTTGCAGAGAAAAAAATGGGTGGACCTAAACATGGAATGCTCAGATCTAGAAAAAAACAGGATCCGCTTCGCGGGCAGGGTCGTCGAGGCGCCGGCAGGATGAAAGAAGAATACTTTTTTATCCTTCATCCTGCC
>JAZKAZ010000128.1:0-2104 GCA_040388845.1 Chlamydiota bacterium
AAAAGGGGCCTCTTTCGATTAAACTGAACGGCTATGAAAGAGCCTAAAACTTATTTTATCCGCACCTATGGCTGCCAGATGAATGAGCTCGACACCGAGATCATGGCAGGCCAGCTACAGAAACGGGGCCTAACTCAGGTTCCCGAAGAGGAAGGCGCAGACCTTCTGATTTTCAACACCTGCTCCATTCGGGATCTAGCTGAGAGAAAGGTGATGGGCAAACTCGGAAAGCTTGGCCGAGGCCAAAAGAAAGATGTGATCATCGGCGTAACCGGTTGCATGGCGATGGCAAAAAAAGATTCGCTATTTCGCAAATTCCCCCATCTCGATTTTGTGGTCGGAACGAACAATATCACAGATCTTGGAACGGTACTCGACGAGGTCCTTTACACCAAACGGCCCGTTTTCAAGACCGATGACCGATTTGAAGAAAATCTGGATTACCTGGTCGCCAAGCGGGATAATAAAATCAAAGCTTTCGTCTCCATCATCCGCGGCTGCGATAAATTCTGCACCTACTGCGTCGTCCCCTATACGCGGGGCCAGGAAGTTTCTAGGCCGCCGGAAAGCGTAGTCGAAGAGTGTCAAAAACTCGTAAATGAGGGATATAAAGAAATCACCCTCCTCGGGCAAAACGTCAATAGCTATGGCAAAGATAAACCCGAATGGAATTGCCTTTTCCATGACCTTCTCTACCGCCTCGACAAAATTCCGGGCATGGAGCGAATTCGCTTCATGACGTCCCATCCAGTTGACATCACAGTCGAGTTAATGCAAGCAATCCGAGACCTCCCCTCCCTCTGTGAATTTGTCCACTTTCCAATTCAAGCGGGATCGAGCCGCATTTTGAAAAAAATGCACCGGATCTATACGAAAGAAGATTACCTGGAAAGAGTGGATCGTTTGCGCCAAATCGTCCCCCACGCCTCGCTTGGAACTGACATCATTGTCGGCTTTCCCACTGAGACGGAGGAAGAGTTCTTAGAAACATATGATGTCTTAAAACAGATCCGCTACTCTCTCGCCTTTATTTTCGCCTACAGTCCTCGCAAGGGCACTCCTGCGATGCGCTGGAAAGACGATATCCCGGAAGAAGTCAAATTGGAGCGGCTCCAGAGGCTAATGGAACTCCAAGACTCCATTGGCAATGAAGAGCGCCAAGGGATGCTCGGAAATACTTACGAGGTGTTGGTCGAGCGGTTCAATAAAGGCGGACAGATGCTCAAAGGACGCACCCGCTGCTGGAAAAAAGTCATTTTCGAAGGCGGCGAGAGCTTAATCGGCACTCTCCAGCAGATCAAGGTGCACAGCTATAGCCATCAGACGCTTTTGGGAGAAGTGGTCAAGTCTCAAGAGTCAGCTCGGCTGAAAGTTGTTTGAGAAAAAACAGAGGATGGCAGCAAGACTGCCCCTCTGTTTTTGCAATGCAATCGCTTTAGCCCCGGTTCCGGTTATTATACGCATGGCCTGATGCCTCGCATACCCAATAAATACAGGAAAAAGGCGCATGAGCAGTTGCCCAAAATAATCCATTCACTCTGCCAAAGGATCTTTTTATTTTACTCACTGCAGCAGCCATAGGATCACCCCCTGAAGCATTAAATGCCGCAGTATAAGCTCTAGCACCAGTCTGCACCACTGCTAAGAATACAGAGCATCCATAGATGATTCCTCCAATCTCCCCTACTGTACGAGCTGTCTCAATCGCATGTGAATTATATTGTGTCGTTTCATGCATCCAATTGGACAACTTCATGCCACCTTCTATGCCATATCCAAAAATACAAGCCAGCCCTGAAGGAATAGAAAGCACACGAGTTGCGTACTTCCAATAAGAGGTAGGTTTTGGCTGCTCATCCGTGTTAACATTGAGTGTTGTGGATCCTGTTGTAGATCCTTGCCCCATTGCAAATACCTGTACATTTGAACCTTCGAGCGCTCCCATATAAAACCTCATTTGTTTGGTTAAAAAAATAAAGAGAGAAGGACTTTATTTCACTCAAGTCCATTCTGTCAAATCAAATAAAGTTTTAAAGCCAGTTAAGAAATATTCACTTTACATACAAATTATTTACCATTTACATATAACTAAAAAGTAACTACA
>JAZKAZ010000128.1:2114-5386 GCA_040388845.1 Chlamydiota bacterium
ACTACACTACAATAATCAAACTATAACAAGAATAAAAATGAATTCACTGTTACTATCCAGCCTAACTAAAGATTTTTTAAATCAAGATCCAGACACGGTTCTGCCCGCCCAGCTCTATCGCCTTGGATGGTCTAGATCCAGTCTCATCTCCCACCCCAGAGCCCGCACCTCTTCTGAAAAACGGGCGATTACTTTTGGGGCTTTTATTCTAGCTCTAAAAGAAAAATTATCTAATTTATTTGAAGAGGAAAACGACCCTGCTGTTTTTCTCTCCACCTCTCCAAAGCTTGGAGCCCCGATCCTTGCAAAACCTGGCACTTACCGCCCTGCGCGCTATTTTTCCAAAGGAGGGCTCGATGCCGATCGACAAAAAACTCCCACTCCAATCCCCTATCTTCTCTCCGAGACAAATGAGACGCTCCAGCCCAGACCGATCCCTGGCAATTCATTGCTTTTGCGCTCGCTCTGCAAGGGAAAGGGGGTACTGCGGCAAAACAAACAGGGACTTGTTTATCTCGATATCGACAATCGATTTATCCTAAGCTTGATTCCCTATCTGAAAGCCTACGGCTTAATCAAGCCTCCTTATTTCAATCTCTTTGGCGCGCCTGATGGGGCTCATATTCCGGTAATCCCCGCGCGTGAAATCGCATTTCAGTATCTCGATAAAATTGAGGAACTGGACCGGGAATTCACTTTTGAAATTGAAGGACTCTATTCCATCGAGCCTGCAATCTGGCCCGAAGTGGAGCAGGTATGGTTTTTTAAAATCCGCTCTCCTGAATTAGAAAAGTTGAGAAAATCTTATTTTCTTCCAACACTTCCCTCAGGCCACTCTTTTCACATCGCAGTAGCAATCAAGCCCAGAGCTCTTGCTGGTCAGTTGCGCCCTCCGCTTCCGATGATGCGAATCAATGTGGCATTCCTCGCAGCTTAAAGTAGCTCTTGATATTTTTGGATTGTGTAAGGATAATCCCCGGCCATGCTTGTTATCCCTGCACAAATTCACCCCTTAGCTTCTCGTCAAATCCCCTCTCTTCCCTCAAATCTCAAGCAAATCGTAAAAAAAATTGCCCTCGCATGCTTTGCTGAATTAGCCCTTTCGCTCGTCTTGACCGCAGTCGTTGCCGCATTTGTTGCAACTCCTACCGGAATTACGGTTCTCCTGGGAGCAGTCATTGTGCAATTTGCAGTGGGTGCATTTTTCCGATCTCTGGGAGCGTTTGCAGAGTTCAAAGCCGGACAGCCTGGCTCAAATAGAGCCAAGTGGGAATTTCTAAATGAGGCTAGCTCTTGGATTTGCGGAGGAAATTTCGCTTTCTTTAGCGGATCCAATGCGCAGACGATCATTCATGAAAAGGGACATGAGCTCGCAGCGAAGCTCCTCTACAAGAATTCCAATCCAATCATTCAAATCAACCCGTTTGAAGGCGGATACACGGAATATTCAGTCCAAACTTTGACCCCATTTGGCAAAAAATTAGGGGAGAGTAGATCCACTTTTCTCACTGTCGCAAGCGGTCCTGCTCTGACTCTTGCAGTCTCCTCGCTTTGTTTTTCAATCGGGATGATCATCAAAGAAACTAAGCCCTCTCTTTCAAAATATTTGCTCTCTCTCGGGGCTCTTGATTTTTTTTCTCACGCCCTTTACGCCCTCTCTGCAATTGGGCTCTCTAAAAAGAAACTAGCCAATGATTTTGTTCATCTCTCTCTTTTTGGAATTCATCCCATAGCTGCTGCCATTATCATCACTGCGACTCCCATCCTCCTCGGCCTCGGCATCACCCACCTCAAAAACCAAACGCCGCCGCAGCTTCCTGCTCCTGTAGTTTAGCTTATATGGGGCTTTGCCCCAAACCCCACCAAAGGACTTAAAGTCCTTATGGAATCCTATATTTTTTTAAAAATAAAAAGGATTCCAGAGGACTTTAGTCCTTTGGCCTGCGGAGCTTTTTCATACCATTTTAAGAAATTCGTCTTCTGACAAAATCGGAATCTTGAGCTTCAAAGCCTTTTCGTATTTTGAACCAGGCTCCTCTCCTACCAAAACGTAATCTGTATTTTTACTTACAGATGCAGACACATGCCCGCCTCGCTCTTTGATGAGCGCGGTTGCCTCTTCCCGGCTTAACGTGGGGAGGCTTCCGGTAAGCACAAATGTCTTTCCGGCAAAGGGGTGTCCTTGGATTTTCTCTTTTAATTTCTGGGGATGGATGCCGTTTGCAAGGAGGCGATGAATTTCTTCTCGGTTGTGTTCATTTTGGAAGTAATCGACGATTGCCTGAGCTGTTTTTTCACCGATGCCGCCGAAGGCAATCAAATCCTCTACTTTCATTTTCATGAGAGATTCGATAGAGCGGGCCTCTTCTGCAAGAAGCGTTGCGGTTTCTACTCCGACGGACTTAATCCCGAGGGCCATGATAAATCTGGCAAGAGAACATTTTCGAGAGGCATCGATGCTTTTCAGAAGATTTTGGATCGATTTTTCCTTAAACCCATCGAGCTGTGCAAGCGCTTTTTCATCGAGCTTGTAGATATCGGAGGGGCGGGCGATCAATCCTTTTTCCACAAGCATCTCCACGACCCTTTCTCCCATATGTTCGATATCCATGGCCTGTTTTGAGGCAAAGTAGATGATCCGACGGATCTGCTGGCCCGCACAGTGTGGATTGGGGCAACGGACTGCTACCTGCCCTTCCACTTGGAAGGTGGGCGTTTTGCAGATAGGGCAAGTTTTTGGCATATGCCAAGGATGGCTGTCTGCGGGGCGTTTTTTAAAGTCGACTTGGACAACTTTAGGGATAACGTCGCCCCCCTTTTCAATCAATACCCAATCTCCAATGCGGATGTCTTTGCGAGCAATTTCATCTTTATTGTGAAGGGTGGCTCGAGAAATAAGGCTCCCCGCAAGGGGTACTGGCTCTAGTTCGGCAACGGGCGTGAGCACACCCGTTCTTCCAACTTGAACTGTGATATCGCGGATACAGGTGTAGGCTTGTTCAGGAGCAAATTTATAGGCAGCAGCGTAACGGGGCGCCTTTCCGGTCACGCCTAGTTTTTTATGCGCTGCGAGATCATCTACTTTGATGACAATTCCATCGATCTCAAAGGGAAGATGGGCGCGCTCTTTCCTGATTTTTTCAGCAAATCCAGTGATTTCCTCCAGATTGCGGCAAACGGCGATATGCTCTTGTTTTGCAACAGGAAGCCCCCATTTTTTTAAAAGAGGATGGATCTCATGCTGGGTAGGAACTGGTGCTTGTCCCTCTCCA
>JAZKAZ010000129.1:0-308 GCA_040388845.1 Chlamydiota bacterium
AGATCCCCGAATTTCGTTTTTTCGGAGGGCTTATTGTTGTGGCTTGGTCTGGATTCTTTGCCTTTGTCGGCGGCGCTGCATTTTTAATCATAGGGAAATACAACAAAACTCCAGAAGAATTCGGCCTGTTGTTTGCTTTTATTATGATGGGAATGGTTCTTGGGACGCTCCTCTCAGGGTATTTTTTTCGATCCTGGCCTCTGAAAAAAACAGTTTTATTGGGGATCTCGATTTTAACAAGCGGCGGCTTCTTTCTCCTTTTTCCCTTCGATTCCGATCGGCTTCCGCGGCGCGGCGACCTTCGCCAT
>JAZKAZ010000129.1:318-7287 GCA_040388845.1 Chlamydiota bacterium
CTCCTTTTTCCCTTCGATGCCTGTCTTATGTTTTGTATTTCTATGTTTTTATATCAATTAGGGCTGGGCATTCTGCTTCCGGTTTGCCAAGAAACGGCTACAAGAGGAGATCCGACTTTAACCAGCTCTCTATTTAGTCTTCTCTATTTTAGCAAGATGTTAGGAGCTTCCTTAGCTGGGGTTCTTTATTCAATAGCACTTCCATTTTGGCCTGGCCAAACAGGATTTCTCCCCTATTTTATTTCTTTATTTAGTTTATTTAATCTATTCGCATATTTAAAAATCAACCGTTTGGGACTGCTAAATCCAGCAGAGTAGACCCCGCCCTAAAAGGGCGGGATAGGCAGAGTGTTACTTCTTTTTTCCAATCTGCTTTTCTTCTTTTTTCTCTTCTTTCTTTTCTTCCGGCGCCATATTAGAAACTTCGAATTCGCCCATTTGCTTAAGCCCTTTTACATGCAATATGAGATCGTCTAGCCCCTTAAATGCAAGTTGATCTTTTTTTACGAGTTCTTTGAGTTGCTCTTTATTTTTGGTCTTCAGATCGTCTTTTGTCAGTTGGTCAATGGTACTTGTGGTCATATCTTTAAATAACAACTCGTCCTTGTTCATCACCATGATTGCAAAAGGGATTCCTTTATTCTTGCAAAGCTCCAGTTGGGTGCCTACCTGGATTTTATTCGATGAATATAACTCGACATAAATCCCTAATTTTTGCAAGTGATTGGCAACTTCAATTGCTTTTTCATAGCATCCTTCTCCAAGAGTTCTATACCCAACGAAAACTTGTGCTGAGGTTTGTCTCTTCAGATCAACCGCCCCTTCCTCTTTCATCACATCAAAAAGCCGAGTCAATCCAATCGAGGCGCCGACGCCTTCGAGCTGTGTTTTTTTTGTAGAAAATCCATCCACTAAGTTTGAATATCTTCCTCCGCTGGCGATGCTGCCATATTTTTCTTTACCTGGGATGAAGGTCTCAAAAACGACTCCCGTATAGTAATCTAGCCCTCGGACAAGTCCTGGACAAAATTGAATAACTCCGGGCGCTATTCCCATTAATTCGGCTTGCTTGCATATTTCTTTGAGATGTTCAAAGCCTTTTTTTGCAGTCTGATCCATGTCTTCAGGAAATTCAAAATCTGTAATCTTTCCTCGATAGCTCATTTGATTGAGAAGAGTTTCAGCATCTTCCTCATTTAATTCTGGAACAGTTTCTGTCAGTTCTTTTACAACCTCTTCCAAATTGTCTGGTTTTAGCTTATCAATGACTCTGAGAGCTTGTTCAAAATTCTCCTTAGAGACTCCGGCTGCCTGAATATAAGCTTTTGCAACCTCTATGTGATTCAAGAAAAGAACGCATTTTTTGACTCCCAGCAATTGAATGCCCTTAATCATAGTGACAATGCATTGGGCATCGGAGCGATCCGTCAGTTTTCGATCGATGATATCGTTATCTGCTTGAATAAATGCGCGATAGCGCCCTTTGCTAGCATGCTCGCCTCGAAATGCATATCCTATATCAAATCTAACGTAGGGAAAAGTGATCGTCGTTTCATGCTGAGCTATAAAAATCGCAAGGGGAAGCGTCCGGTCAAAAGGGATGCCGAGTTTAGTCAGGCTTCCGTCTTGTAAGCGGGAGACTCCATAAATTTGCTTGGCCATTCCCCCTTTTTTTAATAGATTATCTGCATATTCCACTGGCCGAGTCTCTATTCCAGTGAACCCATGGAGTCTGTAATTTTCTCCTAATATCTTTTTCCATTCAGTAATCACTCGCATTTCTGTCGCATTGTAATTGGTAAAGCCAGAAATGGAAGCAAGAGGATTTTGAACCGTATAATTTGGGCGCTGCCCCTGTTTGACCTGAACAGTTTCCCCAAATTCTTCTTCAACATGTTGGCTTTGCTTTTTCTTTGGAATAGAAGAAAGTGCTGTCATAAAAAACTCCCTTTTGAGGTTTGTAACTTGATATTTGAAAGATGTGCGGCTACGAACTGAGAGCGCCGGCAAGGAACCAAAATACAATTTTAACTCCAAAAAACTTTCGGGAAAGGATACTGAATTATTTATTTAAAACAATGGTTTTTTAAGCGCCCATACAGTGCCCAGGAAATCTGGAAAAAAATATGTCTATTAAATACTTGAACTTGTAAAGTGCTCCTCTTCTTGTTTGGCAGGTGAATAATATGACCCATCTCCTCGCTCCCCTTCCCATGAATCTAGGATCTTCTGATTGGATGACCATCGAAGATTTTATTAATTTCCTCAGCAATGAGCCTTCCTCTTTAGAATTTAGCGATGCTGTTTTTGAGAGGCTCGATGAAACGAGAAATTTTATTGCTGCTCTTTTAGAAAATAGAATTCCAGTTTATGGGCTTACAACCGGATTTGCAGATTTACGCAATCACGTGATCCCTCCAGATCAAGCAGATCTCCTTTCATTCAACGTCATTCAGAGCCACGATGCTGGGATTGGCGACCCTCTTCCAAAAGATGTCACATTAGGAGCCATGGTCATTAGAGCTTATTCTCTCTCCAAAGGATATTCAGGATTTACAAAAGAGGGCCTCACCAACTTAAAGCAGATGATCAATGCAAGAATCATCCCTCAGGTTCCGTGCACTGGATCACTTGGCGCAAGCGGAGATTTAACATTTTTAGCTCGCATTGGAAGAGCCATGATGGGTGAAGATGTTCCCGTGGAGTATCTTGGCGAAGTCATCTCTGCCTCGAAAGCTTTGGCTCTAGCCCAAATTGCCCCCTTTAAGCCTAAAGCCAAGGAAGGCCTTGCTTTGACGAATGGGACCCCTTTTATGGGATCGATGCTAGCTTTGGCCTATTCAAGAGAACTCGAATGCCTTGAAAATCTTTTGGCTCTTACAGGTCTTTTTTTAAATGCTGTTGGAGCGATCGATGCCGCCTTTTACGACTCCATACAGACCGTTCGCAATCAAAGCGGACAGAGCTTTATGGCTCAAATTCTTAGGCGATTTTTTGAAAACTCTGGACTGATCAGCCGCATCGAAGTTCAAAACGATTATTGCATTCGATGCCTTCCTCAAATTTATGGGCCTCGATTCGAATTGATTCTCGAGCAGCAAAGAAAAATCGAGGCGGAACTGAATGCTGTCACAGACAATCCTTTGATTTTCAGAAAAGAGGAAATCTCCGCTGATGTGGATTCCTCTCGGCTCATCTCTTTTCAGGGGGCTAATTGGACCGTTCTTTCCGGAGGCAATTTCCACGGAGAAAATTCCACAGCCATTGCCGATCTAATTGCCATTTCCAATGCAAAAATCGCATTGACAATCGAGCGCCAATTGACCTATTTAATGAATCCCTTTCGAAATAAGAATAGACTCCCCCCCTATCTCATCTTAAATTCGCATACTCCTGGTCTCAAGTCGGGTTTTATGATCACTCAATATACAGCCAATGCCCTCACCCATAAAATTTGTCTTTTAGCCCAGCCTGCAGGCCTCATTAATTTAACAAGCGCCAATGAATCTGAGGATGTGGTGAGTTATGGAGCCACTTCTTGTCATAAATTACTAGATCAAATCGAACTCTTTAGACAACTTCTAGCAATCTATTTGGTCTCAAGCGCACAAGCCTATTCTATAGTCAGAGAGAACGCTTCATCTCGAAATCCGCTCGTAGAAGAAGTCTTTGAAATCATTCAGGATAAATTGGCGTTCCCTTACATAGAAGAAGATTCTTTTAGCGCCAGATATGAAATCGGAAAATCTCTTCTGATTTCCAAAGCTTTCCAAAATCGGATCGGTTCTTTGCTTTTCAATAACCGTTCCTAAAAACGATCAAGACGGTCTCTAAGAACGACAGAATATTCCTCATACTTTTCATTCGATTTTATTTCGAGCGACATTTTCAACAGATGAAATAGATTGGAGACCCTTTCCTTTTTACATGGTTCTTTTATTGATTCATTAAAAACAGATTCAATCAGACTGCACGCATGAAATGAGGTAAAAAGATTCATGCGAGATTTTTTTTCCCATTTGCAGGCAAATGCTGTATCAAAAAGTTTCATGCATAAAAGCTCTCCTCCAACCCCGGTATGAGAAAAATTCCTCAATAGTTCTGTCGCAATAGATAGATTGGGATTGACCGTAATTTTGATCGGAACTCTAGGCGCATCGATCAGCCCATAGAATAAATTCATTCGGATAGATGGGTCTAATTTATTAAAAGCAGCAGACTTGAAAACTAATTTGGATAAATATTTGTTTTTATTTCTTAATGCCGCCTCAAATATTGACAGAGCGTTCAATTCACAATCGCCAGAAAGCTCTTTTTCTATTAAAAACCGCTCAAAGAATAAATCCTGGACCCCTTGAGTCGTCAAATTGGAAAATGCATCGCATTGTTTTGAAATTTTCCCTTCTTTCCATTGTGTAAAACGGCATTCAATCTTACCAAAATCTTTCAGCCCCTTTAGCACTTCTCTTAAACGTTTAGATATTTCTTCTTTCGCTATACAAATATAATTCGGGTCTTTAGAAAGTTTTTTTAATTCCCTATAATCAAAATAAGAAAAATAAATAGATTGCAAATCGATTGGTACCTGGGAAATCATCGAGCTCTTAGAGTCTGTTTGTGAAATTTTTAGTTCGGAGGGCAGATTTCTTTTTTGCTTGGTTCGATTATTTTAGCTTCATTCGACTTGAATAAGTCGTGTGAAGCTAAAATAATCGAACCAACCGAAAAATAAACTGCCCAGCAAATTAAAAATTTCACAGACAGACTCTTAAGCTTCCCATCCATTTATATTGTGAATGACATCTCTTAGAAAAGGCATTCTTGGTGGCGATTCTGACCGCTCCGCGGGCAATAGATAGTCAAAATAAGAATTGATTTTTTCAGCCTCTACTTTTTTTGCATTGCGTCCTTTATCTACGTAGGGTCTTGATTTTAAAGATTCTCCATATTTAAAAAGTTGAAAATCGATATTGATTTCTATACCTTCTAGAGCCTTCCCGAAGTCCAATTGAAGCATTCTTTCAATATCTTTTGGGAAATCCTGGTAGTATTTCCCTTCATCATTGGGTAGCACAAAGGCAATTTCTATTTTCTTTTGTCCTTTCAACAGTCCTTTCTTAACCGATTCTTGAATCAGATAATACCCCTCGATATATTGCATTGATGAATGGGCAGAAAAGACATCCAAATCTTTGATCCAGTCGAAGAGAGAGGATTGATGAGCAAACAAAGCCTCGACCTTCATGCCGTTTTGTTTTGTCAAAGGCGGCCCCTCTTTTTTTGATAACGCATTGATAAACAAATAAAGATTACTTTTCTTTGAGACTTGAGCGCAGTATCGAAAAAAGGCTGAGGAGTAAAGACATTCGACTGCGGCCTTATTGATCCGATTGATCGCTTGTCCAATAGGAGTTGAAGCAGACATATTTGTTATATCTTTTTTAAAATCCCAGGCTCTAAGCGAGTAAAGGTATAGTTTTGCATCTTTCTTCAATGCAAAAAGAGGCTTAAAAATAGATTTTTTCATAAAAAGAGCGCCAGATCTAGGAAGACCCTGAGTGCCCTCATACCAGCTATAGACATCGACAGGTCCCTCTATCGATGCCAAGTTCTTAACAATTACTTCTGGAGAACATAGCTCGGAAGAGAGTTTGATATGAATCCGCTCTTTTGGCACAACCCATTTGAGATTCTCTGTTTTTTTCATTTCAGAAACGGTAGACATGCTTATTTCCTCTCTTTCAATTTTGAGAAGGAATCTTCGTTTACTAAAGGAATTTTTTGCAATCCATTTTGAAGAACTCCTTCCTGCAAGGAAGGAGATTCTCCGCTCCGGTAAGGGGCAGCAAGTTCCTTGCCGCGAATGAACAGATAGCTCGCTTGACCCGGTCCTAAAGGACGGGGATTGCGCTGAGCTGCCCGTTCAAAGAGATGCGAGAGATCCTGTGATACCGATAATTAAAGACTGAAATTCAACTTGCTTGTATACGGATAGAAAACTCAATCCCAAAAGGTGCTCATGAAAAAAACGATTCTCATTCTCGCTCTGTCTATTAGCTGTTTTACCATGGTCTCATGTGCAAAATCGCCTCAAGTCCAGGAAAATCAACCTGCACGCCCGGCAAAGAACTGCGATTGCGGCCCGAAGGGCGGCTGCAGCGAAACAAAACACTGCGGCTGTGATTCTAGCTGCAGCTGCAGAAAAAACAAATGATGATGAGAGACACTGCTGCTGCAGGTCACAGCAGTGTCTTCGCAATCAATTTAATCCGTAAAATACTAAGAACTGATAAGATCGTTCTCTT
Source organism: Chlamydiota bacterium (assembly GCA_040388845.1). Classification (GTDB taxonomy): domain Bacteria; phylum Chlamydiota; class Chlamydiia; order Chlamydiales; family SM23-39; genus JAZKAZ01. Next base: position 6,624 of record JAZKAZ010000129.1, read on the forward strand.
TTTTAAGAGGTCGTATGATTCAGTATTTTAAAGCCATTTTCACAGTTCTCTTTGCTGGCAGCTGCCTAATCACAGCGAATGCAAAAATCCCAGAAAATATTTCTTTAAGGAACTTTGAGATCAATCGGATCTCTTATGAATGGGAAGCCTTTCCCGATCGAGATGATTTTAAAAGAATTTTTGTGGATGCCTTCTATCAATGCTATAAAGAGATTCCCCTCGATGTTTTGAAACTGCCCGCTTCGATCGATGTAAAAGAATGGCTTGAATCGTTTGTAGATGACACTTTGGACAATTTAAAAAAGCCGGAAAGCCAGTTGCTTTTGCTCTCAGCAAAAAAGAATGGGATTCCTGCAGCCTACGCAGTTTTTGATATGAACCATTTTCCAGATTACGTTTATTTGGGTGAATTATCGGTAGATCCAGTTTTTCAACATCAAGGAATTGGGAAACAACTTGTCTATGCAATCGTAGAACAGTTTCCCGAAACAAAAAAAATTGTATTGGTTACAAGAAAGGCTAATTTTCAGGCTTGCGCGTTCTATCCTGCCATTGGATTTGAGAGCTCAGAGTATATGCAGCAGGGATACAATCCCGAACTCTATACCGGGTTTGAATACGAGAACAAGATTCCTTCAAGTCAGGCTTTTTAACCCAGAATTTC
>JAZKAZ010000129.1:7297-15982 GCA_040388845.1 Chlamydiota bacterium
TTACATTTGTCTGGCTGCGATTTGCGCTCTTCCGCGCAGGATAACTTCGTGCGCTCTTGCTTCATTTTCTAATTCCTCAGCAATGACTTCATCGATGAGTGCCTCATCGACAATTGTCTTGGCGCCGAGAAGACGAGCCTCCTTTCGAATTTTTGCCTCTAGAAGCGGCGCCTGAAAATGACTTTGAATCAGATACGTGCCCAATTGCTTTTTATCTGCCTCAGAAAGGGCATTCAATCCTAATTTTGATGTTTTGAAAATTGTTCTAAAGGTAGCTATTTTCACATCTGCTAGCTTCCCCCGAGCCTGATCGAGCAGTAGGAGCTTTTCTTTTTCCACTTGGAAATCCGCCTCTAGTTGTTTGAGCTGCTGCTCAAGAGGCGCTAGATTTTCTCTTCCGTAAGGAAGAAGCCCATTTCCTTGCCCGACAACTCCTTGGGAATAAATGGTCTGTAGATGTTCACGCATCCGCTCAATTCTTATCTGTAAAGGCAATTTTTGAGAGTTTGATGTCTGCTTGATGCACTGCGAGAGGATTTTTAAAGAGGCGCCTGGCTGCGCGGCTTGCTCGCCGAATGCAACTTTTGTCTTCTGCAAAAGCATTTGTAGCGCCCCTTGTTCGAGAAGAGTTTTAGGAGCCTGCCTTAAAAATGCGTTGCTTAAGATTTTGAGCGTCTCTGCATCGCCCGTATTTTCAATGGGAATCCGTTTAAAGCGCCGGGCAAAAGCTGCCTGATTTGCATGAATCTCCCGAAAATATTCCTCTTCGGTCGTGATCCCGATCACATACGGAAAATTTTCTTTTCCGGGATCTAAGAATGTCTTCAATTGATCACTTAGGACAACATTTTCCCTTTTTTGGCAGACCATGTGGATTTCATCGATTACCAAAATCATTTTTTCTCGATGACGCCCCATCGCCTCACTTAGTTGGGAGAGAATTTTATTGGCCCCGGAAAATTCAGTTTCGCTCAACAAATCTGCGGCATTCAGATAAAATATCTGCTTTCCTTTTAATTCTGGGTAATCGCCTCGCTCTACTGCTTGAACAAAAGCTTTGGCAGTCTCGGTCTTCCCAATCCCCGTTTTTCCAATCAGCATCACATGGGTTTTTACCTCTTTACTGGCAATCAGAGTCTGCGCGATTTCATCCAAGGTCCCCTTTCTTCCGTCAGCTACAAAAAGATTTCCCTGGTTCAATTGCTGCGTCCAATTTTCCGCTCTCGGCAGTTTGGAGGCGGGAGGTTTAAAATAGGGATAGAGGATGCTTAAGGCAGCAATTGCAAGTAGAGAACTCCCGACAATCATTCCAACAAGAGCTGCCCCTAGAATGGGAAGAAGAAGGGTGCTCAATAAAGAAAAGAGCGTAAGCAGCAGCATGATCTTTTGGCTCTTAAATTCCCCTTCTCCCGAATTTTCGGGGGGCTTAAAAAAATCAGCCACCCCAAACGCCGTTAAAATGCTCTCCACGATCGCGATCAATACATTGAGGACCTGAACCAGCCTAGATTTGAGAGTAGGCGCCGTCTTAGAATCTACAATTTCAAGAAAATATTTCGCCTCGTGAAAACACTGCTTTGCACTTTGAAGCCCATTCACATGTTCAGGATATTGGATGCGGACGGCATTCTGAAGCGCCTCAAGAGAAACCATCGCCCCGAACCGCTCGACCTCCTCTGGCTTGATTTCTAAAACAACTGCATCCAAAAGCTGTTTGAGTTCATTTGAATTGAGATCTGCAATTTCTCTTTGGAGCATTGAGCGGTTCAAAAAAGACCATCTGGATCGGACAGCCTGGATGACTTTTTGAGAAAACGGATTTTGAAGAGCGCTCTCTTGAGCGCCCTGTTGTACAATAGATCTTCCATAAACTGCTGACACCATAAACATTCCTTTACTTTTGCAGAGAGAGTACAAAATCTATTCTCTTTTTCAAAGAACAATCATCTTTTTAATTCATTTAATAACTACGAAACAGATTCAAAAATTAGATTGTTTTAATCGGAAGTTTCTTTACACATTCTTTAATAAAGTAGTATACTGGTTACTTTTAATATTTCTAACTTTAGGAATTTATGAAACGGTTCATCCTATTTTTGATCCTCCCAACGCTTTTTCTAACAGCTCGAGAGCACATTCAACTTCCTCCTGAGACAAATTTTCCTAAATCCAAAATCTCAGAAATCCCCTCAGTTCCGACAATGAGCTCCCTAGACATTCCAAAAGAACATTTCTTTTATGTGAATCCAGGGTTTGTATTTCTTCCGGCTGAAATGAGAGAGCAATCTCGAACATCTGCTGGGGAGATCGCTTTCGGTTGGAGAGACTTGAATTCGCGCCACGTCTTTGATCGAACGATCGGTATTTACGGAAACAAAATCTATCAAGGCATTTATGGGCGCGCCTCTTATCTTTATTTTCCAAAGGGCCCATCTGGAATCTATTTCGGCGGAGGGTTAAGTTTAGGATGTCTCAACTTTGGCTTATTGAGCGAGGATGAAGGTGGAACCATTCCTTATTTAAGCGCCCCTCTTTTTCTGGGTTTTCAATTTAAGAGCAACCCCTCTCAACAGTTCATCCAACTCCAGATCAGCCCCTTTAGTCTATTTTATACTCCTGATTTCGGAATATTTGGGCCATGGCCGCTGCTTCCTCTAGCTTTCGCTCCCACCCTTTCCTATGGCTTTGGTTTCTAAAGTTGGATAGACTATGCGGCTTGTATTCAAGGATACTCAAATGATTGATTGCATCGTCATCGGCGGCGGCGCCGCTGGAATTTTTGGAGCGATCGCAGCTAAGGCTGCCCGCCCCGAATCCAGCGTCGTATTGCTGGAAAAATCCGCAGTATTGCTTGCTAAAGTGCGAATATCTGGTGGAGGGCGATGTAATGTGACCCATGCGTGCTTCGATCCGCTGATTTTAAGTCAAAATTACCCAAGGGGCTCCAAAGAACTCATCGGACCCTTTCACCGTTTCCAGCCGAGGGATACCATCCACTGGTTTGAATCTCGGGGAGTTTCTCTCAAGACAGAGGCCGATGGGCGCATTTTTCCTGTGACAAATCAATCAGAGACGATCATTGAGTGCCTCCTTGGAGAGGCCCGAAAATTAGGCGTGGAAATCCGGCTGAGGACGCGGATTGAAAAGATCGTTAAAATAGAGGGGGGCTTTGAAATTGAGCTCAAAGAGGGGAAAACTTTACAGTGCAGACGATTGCTTCTCGCCACTGGCAACTCGGAGGAGGGGCATCTCTTCGCAGAAAAGCTGGGACATACCATCCAAAAAGGAGTTCCCTCGTTATTTACTTTCAATATTCCGACGTCCCCGCTCAAGGATTTGAGCGGCATTTCAATTGATCCAGTGGAGCTCCGGATCGATGAGGGGCGCCTCGTTCAAAAAGGACCGCTCCTCCTCACGCATTTTGGGTTTAGCGGACCTGCCGCACTAAAGCTCTCCGCGTGGGGGGCTCGGTATTTCCATGAAATGAATTACAAGGTAGAACTCATGGTAAATTGGCTGCCGCACCTATCGGAAGAGGAAATTTTGGCAGCTCTGATCCGATTTAAAAGAATATCTCCCGAAAAAAACCTTTCCGGAGAAAGCCTATTTGGATTTCCCAAAAATTTCTGGAAAACATTTTTGGAAATTTTGAAAATTTCCCAAAAACGGATCCACGATATTTCCCAAAAAGATCTCCGTGGCCTGGCACATAAACTACACCAAGACATCTATCTCACCCAGGGAAAAACTGTGAATAAGGAAGAGTTTGTCACTTGCGGCGGGGTGACCCTCAAAGAAATCGATTTCAAAACCATGCAGAGCAAACTTTGCCCAGGTCTATTTTTTGCAGGAGAAATTCTCGATATCGATGGGGTCACCGGAGGTTTCAACTTTCAAAACGCCTGGACCTCCGGCTATATCGCCGGCAGTTCTTAACAGCCTATAATTCTTTTTCCCAAGTTCCGATGAAGAAATTTTGGCTCACTTCATTTCTTGTCTTGAGATTGGGAGGAGCGTCTTCCGATTCATAGCCGACTGCAATTACAGCAAGGGGAATAAACCCCTCTGGAATCTTAAATTTTCTTTGAATTTGGTCTGCGTCGAACCCTGCCATTTGATGCGCCATCAAACCCATTGATGTGGCGCCTAGAACAAGACTCATGGAAGCGGCTCCCGTATCGTAGCTTGCCACTGAATTGATTTTGTCACTTTTTGTAAAAGCGCTTCTTGCTGCCACAACAATGAGAAGGGGCGCATTTTTTGCCCAATTTTGGTTGAATTCCACTAAGGATCCCAAAACTTTAGCATAAGCTTCCGGATTTTCTTTTCGATCCGCAAAAATAAAACGCCACGGCTGTTCATTGTAGCTAGACGGGGCCAGGCGAGCAAATTTCGTCAGGTGGGCAACCACTTCAGGCTTGATTGTGCGGGCAGAATCAAATTCATATCCGCTATGGCGGCTATGCATAATTTTAGTTAAAATGGCCTCGTCAATATTGACAAATTGTTCTGTCTGGATTTCTTCGCTCAGTAAAGAGAAAAATGGGAGGAGGAAGAAAAGGGCTGATGAGATTTGTTTTTTCATAGATATCCTTTTGTTATTTTGGACCTTCGCTACCCGCTGGATAATTGGGAAAATCCAAAGGGGGATTTTCTTTCCAGTATTCTAAGACCGGATTCATTAAACGCCAAGAGGCAATCAGTTCCGCAAAGCTCACAAAATGAGAGGCGTCTCCAAGCATGGCCTCGTAAAGAAGGCGTTCGTACGCATCCGGGATCGATGCCCCATAAATTTGTTTGAAGGGCAATGTGAGCGGCTGAGATTCCAATTGGTTATGGGATAAATCTGGTACTGAAGAATTCACGATCAATGCAATTTCCTCTTCGGGCTGTACGCGAAAGATCAATTGATTCGGCACAGAGCTCGAATCTTCCGATTTAAAGACAATTGCGATTTCAGTGAATTTTTTAGCCAATCTTTTTCCCGCTTTGAGATAAAAGGGGACGTTTTTCCATCTCGGATTGTCAATGAACAGTTTCAGAGCGACAAAAGTTTCAACTGAAGAATTGGCCGCGACTCCCTTCTCTTGTCGATATCCAGGCACTTTTTCTTGGGAACCGTATTGGCCACGGACCACTTGAGACGCCTCCAAAGGGCGAATGGCTTGAATCAGGCGTACCTTTTCATTTTGGATCTCGAGAGAGGTAAACGCCTTGGGCCTTTCCATACCGACAAGGCTCACAATTTGCATCATATGATTTTGAACCAAATCGCGAAGCAGCCCGGTCTCTTCCCAAAAGGCGCCCCGATTACCCACTCCAATTTCTTCGCTCAACGTAATCGACACATGGTCGATGAACTGAGATTTCCAAAAACTTTCAATGAGTGGATTCGAAAAACGAAAACTCAATAGGTTATAGATCAGTTCCTTGCCCAAATAATGATCGATTCGGAAAATTTCGCTCTCCTTCAGATACTTCGAGAGCTCGGCCTCCAGTTCGATTGCGGACGCAAGATCGCGGCCAAAAGGTTTTTCGACGATGACCCGGGAAATCTTTTTTTGGCCGCCTACCAGCCGATGCTCATGCAGTTTTTTCACAACCGGAGCGAAGCTTGTAGGCGGTGTGGCCAAATAGAAAAGGCGATCGCCCGGCCTGGATTCCAATAGCTTGGACAGTCGAGTATAGGTGCTACTTTCTTCAAAAGAACCAGAGAGATAAATAATTTTTTGGCTGAACGAGTCCCAAAGCTCTCGATCCTTTTCATCCAGAAGCAGGGTCACTTCTTTTAAAAACTGAGCTCGGTCCATCTCTCTTCGACCGACGCTTATGCAAAGAAAAGAGTCGGGAAGGACATTTTTTTCATACAAGTGGAGCAAGGCGGGGATCAGTTTGCGCTTCGTCAAATCACCCGTCGCCCCAAAAATCACAAAACTCTGCGAGGAAAGAGATTCCTTTGCAGGAAGGGCCAACTCCGGGCCTTTTCCCTGAAGCGGGAGCAAAAATAGATAAAAAAGGAAAAAACAGGAGAGAATTTTGATTCTGTAAATGACTAAAGTCCGGGGTATAAGGTCAGCCAAATTTTAAGCAATTGAGCGATTTTAAACAAGTTTGCGGCCGATTGGGAACGGGGCTTCGCCCCGGGCCCCACCAAAGGACTATCGTCCTTATGGAATCCTAAATTAAAAAAACAAGGAGTTCAGAGGACGATAGTCCTTTGATGGGGTTCGGGGCAAAGCCCCGCGTCTTCCCTCAAGGAAATTGTTCCAATTTCCTACTTTTTGCTAAGCTTAAATTCATGGCCCTCTATCTCGCTCTGAAAGTGACTCCCAACGCTTCCAAAAATCAGGTCATCGGCTGGGAAGGCAACCTCCTTCGCGTCAAGATCCGCGGAGTTCCTGAAAAAGGGCGCGTAAATCAGGAGCTCATCGAATTTCTCTCCGATCTTTTAGGGATCGCTCCATCCCGCCTTGAACTCATTCAGGGCGCAACCTCTCGTTTAAAAAGAGTGAAAATTGAAGGGATGAGCCAATCTGAGCTCGACGCTAAACTTCCGCCGAAGTGATGATCTGAGCTCCGTGTTTCCGCATCTTTTCAAACGCCTTTTCCTCGTCTCCTGGGTGAAGGTTGATCCCGCGACAAGCGTCGCGGATCACAGTCGTTTGAAATCCGAGATCGATCGAATCGAGGACGGAGTAGAGGACGCAGTAATCAGTTGCAACGCCGACAAAATAGAGATCTGTGATTTTCTTTTTGCGCAAATGATCGGACAGCCCCGTCGAGCGCCTTCGCGCGTTGTCGAAAAAAGTGCTGTAGCTATCTACTTTTGGATCCACCCCTTTATGGAAAATCGATTCGATTTTTTCTTGATGGAGCCCCTCTGCCAACTGGGCTCCCCTGGTATTTTGAACGCAATGAACTGGCCAAAGAATTTGTTCAACTTTACCTACCACGATTACCTCGCCCACCTTTTTCCGATGCACAGGCGCAAAACTAATGTGAGACGCTGGATGCCAATCCTGAGTGGCAATGACGTGGTCGAATTTGGGGATCAGACGGTTGATCAGGGGGATGATTTCATTGGCATTCGGCACTCCGAGCGCTCCTCCCGGCATAAAATCGTGCTGCACATCGGTGATGATTAAGGCTCTCATTTTTTTGCTCGCAAATGGTGCATCAGCTCGATTTTTTTATGATGGAGCCCGATTTCTAAACCTGCCAAATAGGGCTGTGGGTTCAGCAGCCTTTTCATAGCGGATGGAAGGCGCGAGCATTCCTGTTTTGCAAAGTATTGGATCTCTTGCAATGAAGGGGAATTATACACCAATTTTCCCTGCCGAAAAATAGGGACGAGGAGATCTGTGTATTTCATTTGCCCAAACGAGCTCTCCTGATGATCGGAATCGTAAAAATCGACTAAGGTGCAGGGATTCTGAGCCCCAAGAAGCTCGTCATAAACCGCATCCGCGATGTAAAACTCTCCATCGAAAAACCTACGTACCTGCAAAATACCCGGATTGGTTGATTTGCCACTCTGTTCGGAGAGTTTGAGTTTGTGAATCCATTCCCCTTTTTCATTTTGAATGGCCGACAGCTTATAAACTCCGTCGAGGGCCGGCTGTCCACTCGCTGTCACTAAATTCGTCCCCACGCCCCAGAGGGTGATTCTGGCCCCCTGCTGCTTAAGATCTCGGATTAGATATTCGTCTAATTCGTTGCTTGCCATGATTTCGGTCTTAAAAAAACCTGCCTCATCGAGAATTTTTCTCACTTTGATGCTTAAATCAGCTAAGTCTCCTGAATCGAGCCGAACTCCCGCCAATTCAAATCCACTCCCCTTCAACCGATTTGCCACGCGGATCGCCCTTTTGACACCTTCGATTGAGTCGTACGTATCGATCAACACCACGCAAGGGTTTGGAAACACTTTCGCAAAAGCCTCAAAAGAGGCCTCCTCCGTGTCGAAGGCCATTACCCAGCTATGGGCATGAGTGCCTCTGACCGGAATATCAAAAAGTTTGCCAGCAATGACATCCGAGGTGGCAAAGCATCCTCCGATGAAAGCCGCCCGGCTGGCAGAGATAGCCCCATCGATTCCTTGCGCCCGCCGCATGCCGAATTCAATCACAGGATCCGGGTGTGCAGCCAAGCAAATGCGGGAGGCCTTAGTTGCGATCAATGTTTGAAAATTCATCAAATTGAGCAACGGACTCTCTAAAAGCTGCGCCTGCCAGATAGGACCTTTGACCCGGATGAAGGGTTCATAGGGGAAAATTAAACTTCCTTCTGGCATCGCATCAATATCGCAGGCAAAGGAGAAGCGAGAGAGAAAATCGAGAAAGTTGAGCTCGAAGAGCCTTCCTCCTCTCGTATCTTCGAGAAGCTCTAAGTAGGCCAGATCGCTTGGAGAAAAATGAAACTCCCGAATGAACTGAATTGCAGTATCCAGACCTGCTGCCAGAGCAAATCCCCCTTTGAAAGGCCACTTCCGAAAATTGAGATGAAAAACAGCTTGCCGCTCTGCCATCCCCGATTTCCAATACCCATAAACCATCGTCAATTGATATAAATCGGTTAAAAGCGCAAGCGATTGATGAGAATAAAGCGATGTTTTGATTTTCGATGGATTCATCTATTTTTAGAGCTCAATGCCTGTCTTTCGGCCTGGAGTTTATCAATTTCTTT
>JAZKAZ010000129.1:16021-21227 GCA_040388845.1 Chlamydiota bacterium
CAGCTTTTGCCCGGTTTTCTTCTGCGATCTGGAGATGTCTTCGGGTCTCTAAGTTCGCTTTATCATCGAATTGAAGATATTCAGCCAAATTTTCATGTCGCAGCGCCCGACTTTCAAATCCCCGTTTCATGCCTTCCAATTCTCGGATCTGCTGGTCGATCTCCTGAAGCCTTGTGATGGCAATCGGCGGCGTCAAAAAATTGCCGCGCAATGCGACATCTTCGGCAAAACCTACTAGACTCCATAAAATAAAGAAAAACGAGAGGGTTAAAAAAAACATCCGCCTCAACTTCATAACCCCTCCAGTAAATTATTCATTATATATATGCAGAAACTACTTGAAAATTCAGGTTTGGGCTGCGTCAAACTTGAATTTTCAAGTAGTTTTGGTATATACAAGATCGGACGATCCATTGGCAACTTGAATAAATATGGTTTCTAAAACCGCTCTCAATTAAAATATCGGTTTATGAGAACTTGGGCTTTTTGTTTCCTATTCTGTACATCTGCGCTATTTGGAGCTGACTTCCAATTAAAAGAGCGTATTCAAAAAGCAAAGAGTGATGATTATATTGTCACCGAAGCCAATAAAATGATCACAGTGGTGGCCATCAGGTCAAGCAATCCCAACACCCTCATTCTTGAAGAGATCAGCATCCCTGCTGAAAATCTGAAAAAACGGCCAACTTCATGGGCCGAATGGGTCAAAAATAAAGCTCCCGGCCACACCTCCTGGTCCATGATTGAGATCGATCTACAAAACGGCCAGCTTTTAGAATGCTACTCCTTTTCAAGAGCCGCCTGGATCAATCTCACGCGCCAAGAAAGTCTTTTATCTACTCTGCTCACTCTCAAACTCAAACCCATCGACACAGGTAAACGACGGCGCATTGGACCTCCCCCCAGTTCTGGGGAACTCGATATAAGAAAAATCTGGAATCCCCCCTTGATTTTTGAAGGAGAGAAAGTTGAAAACGGCGATTTTGATGTTTTTGAGGCGAACTGGCCAGATGACGGGACCGAGCTTTCCGGAAAAATAGTCTCTCTCTACTTCGATCGCGAAAAACGATTCCCCCTCCCCTTTTGGATCCAGGTAGACACCACGCACGCAACTGCCGCCTTACGCACTATCGATTCTGGGAAAAATCTCCCCTCCACGCATCGCAATCTCCCAAGACGCGTTCCTGAATTTGTAGGATCTCCTCAAAAAACAGAAACCGGCCTTCGCCTTTCTCTAAAAAGCCCCAAATACTATCGCGAATTCGAACTCTTTGCCATCGACATCACAGAGCGGGAAAAACAAATTTACCCAATTGCCCAGTTCCTGACACGGCAGAATGAAGAATCTCTAAGCCTTGAAATCGATCGGGAACAACTAAACCTCATCCTAGAACCAGACCATCGCTACAAGTGGTTGCTTGTCCCAGTGGGCCATAGCGAATCTTACACGGAATCGAGCAAGCCCTTTACTTGGTCCGATCAGTAAATAAAATGCGCACACCGTGTTAAATAAAAACCGGCATCATTCCGCTACCTCCGCAAGATAGGACTCTTTGGATGCGGGGCGAAGCTAATTGTTATCCCCTCATCTTTTTTTTTACAAAAACTTAATCTTATTTCATCGAGTTGTGAACAACTCCTCTGGAAACTCATAGAGAAAACCACTTCTCCTCCCTACAACAGAGCTATTTGCACACATAACACCCTTATAACAAACAACTTAAGATAAATATTCAAACCTAAAAAAGTTCTCATTTCCATCAGAATTTCAGTAGCTTAGCTCTTTTAGAATCTGAGTTATCAACAAATTTTCCACAATCCCTATTTCCCCTTGCCTTTGTCACAAAAATCCCCTAGTATTGAACAAATTTAAATTCGGATTAGACTTTGGTTACAAAAAAGATTGCAGCCCTTTATTCACTAAGAAAATCCAAGCGTGTTTTGCGTCAAATGCACCGTCTCTATTTGCGCAAGTCTAAAACCCTCGATCCTTCAGCTAAAGAGAAACTGCAATCTCAACTCACAAGTCTCCAAACAGCCATTCTGCAAAAAGAGTCGGACACCGCGGATCGGATTGCCCATCATTTGGAGCAAACAGCAAAAAAATTAATCACCCGCACTTTTTGGGATAAGACACGCGATTTTCTTGGCGCGATCCTTTTTGCACTCGTTTTTGCAATTGTGATCCGGCAGATGTGGTTTGAATTCTATACGATCCCTAGCGGCTCAATGCGTCCTACTCTGAAAGAGGGAGATTATCTCGTTGTTTCAAAAACAGATTACGGGATCAATGTCCCTTTAAGCACTTCTCATTTCTATTTTGATCCATCCCTTGTCCAGAGAGGATCGATCGTCGTTTTCACTGGAGAAAATATGGATATCTCCGATTCGGATACGACCTATTTTTATCTTTTTCCTGGGAAAAAACAGTTCGTAAAAAGGCTGATTGGAAAACCGGGAGATGTTCTTTATTTTTATGGAGGGGAGATTTACGGAATCAACGCGCAGGGAGAAGACTTACGCACCTTGCGAGACCCGAGCTGGTTTCAATCCTTGGAACATATCCCCTTCATTCGCTTTGATGGGAAAGCCGAAACCTCAAATACGCCCAATAACGGCGTTTTCAGCCCCGTCACATTTTACCAGATGAATCAGCCTGTGGCCAAATTGAGCGTAAGTCCAATTGGATTGATCCAGGGAGATATGATTCAGCAAAAAGGGCGTCCGAAGCTTGGCCAATACAGTGATCTTTGGGGTTTTAAGAACTTTGCTATGGCGCGCCTTCTCACCCCCGCTCAAGCTGAAAAAATCCATCCCGCTTCTTTCAAAGATCTCGAATCTGGAATCCTCTATTTAGAGTTGACCCATCATCCGAGTTTGCAGGGCGCAACGCTTGTCCGCGATGAATATAACCGCCTACGGCCTGATTTTGCCCTTAGCTCTTCGCTGATTCCATTGCAAAAAGAGCATTTAGATACCATTGCAAGCCATTTGATCACCTGCCGTTTTGTCGTAGAAAATGGAGTGGCCCGCAGGCTCGGCTGGAATGCAAGAGAGCTTTCCTCTTATCTCCCAGCATTTCCAGGCGTACCAGACGGCACCTATGAAATCCAAGATGGAAAAGCCTATAAAATCCTTTGGGGAGGCATCCCTAAAGAACTTGCAGCAGATCACCCTCTGTATCGGAAAAGTGCGGAACAGATCCAGCTTTTGTATAATTTAGGGATTGAATTCCTCAATCAATATACCCCCACATCAAAGGCGCAAAGAACGACTCCCTCCCGCTACGCCTACTTCCGCAACCATGAACTCTATCTTCTAGGAGCGCCCATCCTTACGAAAGATGATCCCGCTCTCATTTTATTTCTTAAAAAAGAATATCAAAAACAATCCATGTCCACCTCGGTCAATCCCTATTTCCCTTTCGATGATGCCGGAGCTCCTCTGACTCTAGATGGAAAAATCGATGCCGACTTCTTAAAAAAGTATGGGGTTATCGTACCCGAAAAGATGTATCTCGTATTAGGCGACAATCATGCGATGAGCGCCGACAGCCGCCATTTTGGTTTTGTCCCAGAAGACAATCTCAAAGGAGGAGCTAGTTTCCTATTTTGGCCGCCCAATTCGCGCTGGGGACGCCTTCCTCAATCCGTGGGGCCCCATTTGACGATTCCGAATCTCTCAGCTTGGGGAATTGCTATCTTATGCTTAGTGGGAACCTCGATCTACTATAAACGGAAATTTTCTCGGCCCTTGAAATTTTAATTTGCTCATTTCCATCTGGAGCCGTATATCTATAAAAAGATGAACAGCGGCTCTTTTTATGGATTTTATATTTAATTCCTCTCCCTCTTGGATTGTCTCTTCGATCCTCGTCATGTTTCCCTCAATTCTATTTTGTCTCATCATTCTCTGGATTGTCCGGAAAACCTTTTCCATCCATGAATTGAGAAAAAATCACGATGTCGTCGGATTCTCCTTTAGCATCATTGGAGTCTTGTACAGTGTCATTTTAGGCTTTACCGTCATCAGCGCTCAGAGCAGGTACAATGAAGTTCTGCAAACAGTGGAAAATGAAGCGATCATGCTCGCCGATCTCTACCGAGATGCCGGCCTTTTTGCGCCCGAAGAAAAACAAGCCATCCGCACAAGCCTTCGCAATTACGTCGATTATGTGATCAAAAAAGAATGGTGGCAGCCTATTGAGAGGAAGATCCGAATGGAAACGCAGGATGTCATGGAAAAAATCTGGAAAAGTTATTACGACATAACGATTCGAGATGAGAAAACAAAAATTTGGTACGCCGAATCGATTTCCAAACTCGATAATTTTATGAATGCGCGCCTCTCTAGGCAATTTAGTTCCTGGCAACACTTAGGAACCATGATGTGGACATTGCTCATCGTCGGCGCAGTTGTCACAATTTCATTTATGTATTTTTTTGGACTGGAAAGTCTGCATGTGCAAATGATGATGACCGCCCTAATTGCAGGCTATCTCTCCTTCATGCTCTACCTGGTCTTTTCTTTAGATAACGTCCTCAAAGGACCTGAAGGCATCAAACCCGACTCCCTCGAGCAAATCTACGCCCTTTTCGACCGCTGGGACCAAGCAGAGCGTTAAAAAGAGCAAGGCTTTGCTATTTCGCAACTTTTTGAATAGAAATCATGGTCTCTTCGCCGTTGAGATCCCAGGGCGTCCCTTCGCACGGTCCGAATTGCACATCCACTGCCAAGACTTCGCCTACAATATAATTTTCATATTTAGCAAAGGCGCCCTTCACCTTAGGCGTTGTTTGGAGATGGATCCGGATCCGATCCGTCACTTCAAAATCCATCTCTCGCCGCATCGTGTTGATTTTGTTCACAAGTTCGCGGGCCAGTCCCTCTTCCAGAAGCCCCTCATTGAGGGCGGTATCAAGCGCCACCGTCAGCTCTCCCTCGTTGCCGGCAGCTAAGCCTTCTTTTACTTTCCGCTCGATTTGGACGTCCGCAGAATCGAGTTCTACCGGCTCTCCTCCGATTTCGACATTTAGTTTATGACCCGACAAGAGTTTTTCAAGCTGTTTTCGGTCAAGCGCGCCGATGACTTTTTGCGCCTGAGGCATGAGTTTCCCGATTTTTTTTCCTAAGACGGGGAAATTTGGCTTTGCCTGCCACTGGACAAATTTTGTCTCATCGGAATGGAGCTCTACTTCGTGGACAT
>JAZKAZ010000130.1:0-2135 GCA_040388845.1 Chlamydiota bacterium
AAAAAGCCAGACCATTGTCTCATTTGAAATATTCCGATATGCATTCACAGATGTTTTCATGACGCCTTCCAAATAATAAAAATCGGCCGGGAGCTTATATAAACAGTCTTTTTTTATCAAGATTTACAGAAAATCACACGGCAGGATGCGTCTTTGAGCAGTTTTTCCGCCTCAGAGACAAACCCGCCCCGCTGCTTGAATTCTTCTTTACCCGTTGCCACAATCACCATATCAAAATGGCCTTGTTCGATGAGTTCCAAAAGCGCCCCTTCGGTGGATCTAGCTCGAATGAGCTTAAGATGGGCAGATAAACCGTATTCCCGCGCAATTGCCTCTGCGCGTTTCAGAGCATTTTCTCCAAGCTCCTCTCGTTTTTGCATAGGCGCATGCATGGGCAAGGAAAGGGGAATTTCAATGACGTGGACGGCTGTGAGATCAGCGCCAAAACTCTTGGCTAACTGGCACGCCGTTTGAAGCGCTTCTGTATTGTCAACTGCTCGGGATGTGACTAAAATATGCTTCAGATGCATCGGACGGTATTCGGGGATTTTGATCTTTTCAATCGAGAGCTGTCCCATTGCCTGTAGCCGGCTCTTTTTTCGATAATAAAAATACATCGCAATCCCTAAGGCAAGCCAGATAAACCCAAGATTTCTTCCCTCTGGCTTTGTCACAACTACAATCACCCAAACCGCAAATGTTGCGAGCGCTCCAAAAACTGCCGTAAGCGGAATGGACCGTTTTTTACCGAGAGGAATATTAAAAGGGGCTCTAAAGGGACGGGGCAAACTGGGGCTTTTCCAACGAAGAACCAAGAGCGACATATGAGCTGAAAAGAATGCAATCTGCGCGCCGAAATTGTAGAGATCTGCTAAAAAAAGCATTTGACCCCGGCTTAAAACCACAACGCAACAGGCAAGAAATGCAAATACGCCCAAAGAAACATACGGGGTCCGAAAACGGGCATGAAGCTTGTAAAAAATCGAGGGCACCTGATAGTACTCTCCCATTGAAAACGTAAGGCGCGAGCAGCCGATCAACCCAGCATTTGCAGCAACGAGCAAAATCAAAGCGGCAATCAAACCCACCCAAGGAGCCAGCATCTGCCCCCAAAAAGGGAAATTAGCCACAATGCCCGCAATGGGATCCTCTAAATAATCGGTGCCAAGCTCTAAGGGGGAAATCACCGAAAGGCCAACGACCGAAATCCCAAAATAAAGAACAACTAAAGTCACCATCGTCCATTTGATTGCCCGAGGAATTGCCGAAGAGGGCTTGCGCGTCTCCGCTGCTAGCTGGGCAATCGACTCAATCCCAGTATAGGCCACCATTGCCATGGCACATCCTTTCAGAAATCCACCCCAATCAGGAGACCAGTCCACCCCGGGCACTCCGATTCGAATATGACTGAAGACATAAGGGAGATTCATCAAAAGAATCGCCGCAATGAGAATGATAAAAACCTGGGAGAAAATCGTAATGAGGGCTAGCACCCAACTAAACCAGCCTGAATATTTGACGCCAATTACATTGATCACATAGAGAACTGCGATAATCCCAATCGTTACAGAGCAATGAAAGAAGACAGATGGGTTATGCGGCACAGAAAAAAGATTAAGAATGTATTGCACATAAGGAGGAATCGCGAAGGCGGAAATCGCAATCGTCAAAATATAGTCGAGAAGAAGGCCCCATCCTGCAATGAACGAAATCAGGTCGTTGAATGCATGGCGGGAAAAAGTAGCCGATCCGCCAGGTTCTGGAAAAGTCGTCGCCATCTCCGCATAGGTCAGGGCCGTGCAGATAAAGACAAGCCCCGCAATGGCAAGAGCCAAGGGAGTCGCACCCAACGCATAAAGAGCGGTAGCTCCAAGCGCATAATAAATCGACGAGCCCACATCGCCGTAGCCTACTGCAAAAAGGGTGCCTGCGCCGACAATGCGCTTCAAACTTTTCTTTTCGAGGTGGACGACTCGTTCAGAGGAATGCTTCATGGCCTCAAAATGGAGCACCCGAGATTTTTAAACAAGGCTGTAGTTGGCGTTTATACAGGGCTTTGCCCCGCACCCCCCACCAAAGGACTGACGTCCTCTGGACTCCTAAAGTTTTAAAATAAAAAAGGAGTCCAGAGGACC
>JAZKAZ010000131.1:0-15187 GCA_040388845.1 Chlamydiota bacterium
GATTTAGCGCCTGGTCAATACAATGTTATTGCCAGCGCTGGTGCAAACTATCAAAATGCATCTCTAGGCGCAACCGTAATCGGAGGCATGACGACAACTGTCAATTTTGCGTTGCAACCAAATCCAGGAGCAATTGCAGGAACTGTGACAAATGAAGCGAATGGGATTCCAATTCCCGGAACCAGCATTTTGGTTCTTCAGAATTTCATCGTTATAAATTCTTCTTTAACAGATGCAAACGGCAATTATTCGATCAATGATTTAGCCCCTGGAAATTATACTGTTATTGCAAGTGCTCCCAACTTTAGCATTGCTATTGTAGGCGCAACCGTGACTGCGAATAATACAACGATCGTTAACTTTGCTTTAAAAGCAGATCTCGGAAAAATTTTCGGAACCGTCATAGACGCTGCCACAACCAATCCTATACCTGACGCAACCATTCATGTGCATAATGGCTTTATTGTAGTTGCAACGGCAATTACTGATCCAAATGGAAATTACAATTTTCCTAATTTAGCACCGGGTACTTATACAGTGATCGTCTCAGCTCCCGATTATCAACGACAAGTAAAAATCGCTTCAGTAACTAGTAATCAGGTTACAATTGTAAATTTTGCTCTAACCAGCAATCCAGGAGCTATTTCTGGTACAGTAACAGATGCCGTGACTACAAATCCGATTCCAGATGCTACTGTAGCTATTTTTCAAGGAACCATTTTAATTGAATCTGCTCTAACCGATATCAATGGAGATTATACGATTCCCGATTTGGCACCAGGGAATTATGCCGTTCTTGCAATCGCTCAGAGTTATCAAACAGCTTTTTCCCAAAAGAGTGTTGTTGCAGGGATGACAACTACTGCAGACTTTGCCCTTAATCTCAATCCCGGAACAATTGCTGGAACAGTTACGGATGTGTGCACAGGCGCTCCGCTTCCAGGAGCAACTATCTTCGTAACAGATGGTTCTACAGTTGCTGGTTTTGGCTTAACTGATTCTAATGGAAATTATTCAATTGATACTCTTGCACCCGGTAATTATACGGTAACAGTAACTATAAACAATCATCTGATTGGCAGCGCTCCGGCGACGGTTTTCGCAAACGCAACGACAATTGTAAACTTTTCACTCACGCCTACAGCATTGCCTCCGACAAGTATTTCTGGATGTTCCACGAAAAATGAATTTCTGACGCAGACAGAGCACATTCATGTTATATCATGGACGGCTAGCCCGAGTTCATGTGTGACAGGTTATCAAATTTTTCGCAATGGAACACAAATTGCTTTTGTTCCTTCCACAAGTCCACTAGAGTATCGAGATCATAATCGAAACAATGAAGCAGATGTTTATTCTATTACGACAGTGAATTCCTTTGGACAGGTCAGTAGTGCTGTAAGTGTTACAATAAATAAAACGAGCAAGTGTCCAAAGAAGCCGAAAAGGTCTTCATAGCCCTAACTGCTACGAAAAAAGTTTGAGAAAAACTCATTACGTGGGGTCTCCTCACTTGTGGCACTTCCAAACCAAGCCTTAAATTCCGGTGGGACAAAGAACAATCTCCATCCAGAGGTGCTCTTATTCCCTATTAGCCGCAACCGAAAATTTGCACCCTAAAAACAAAAAAATCTGCTAGGATGTGCGCTCCGAAATAATGATGAATTCATCCTATGCAACAAAAATATTTTGATGTTGTAGTGGTTGGCGCCGGTATGTTTGGTTCTGCCGCGGCCAAATACTTAAACAAGAATCAGGCAAACGTCGCATTAATCGGTCCAGATGAACCGATCAATCAGCAAGTTGCAGCCTCTCAGCGATCCTTTGGAGCCTACTATGACCAAGCGAGAATCACAAGGCGTTTAGGCTGGGATGAAGTATGGGCTGAAACCGACTCAAGATCTATGAATCGATTTCGCGGCATTGAAGCAGAGTCAGAAATTTCCTTCTTTCACGAAAGCGGCTCTCTTGTATTGATGGCGAAAACAATTGGGAGTCGCACTGAATCCATATTGAGGAAATGCCAAGCAAATCTCATTCCCGTGGAAAGAATGATCGCCCAATCAATCAAACATCGCTGGCCCTATCTCGGCATACCCCAATTATCGGGCGGAGTGGAAGGCCTTTTTGAAGATCGGATGGCCGGATATTTAAACCCACGAAAATTAGTAACAGCCCAGCTCGCTCTTTTTGAGCGCACAGGAGGCACTCTCTTAAGAGGCACGGTGACTGGAGTTAAAAAGGATATCCCCTCTGATCTATGGCAATTATCCGTTTTACAAAATGGCGAGCTAAATAAAATTTATGCAAAAAGAGTATTGATCGCAGCAGGTGCATTTGTAAATCACAATGAAATTTTGCCCCATGGCTATAAACTTGAACTGTATGCATTTACAGAGCCAAATCTTCTCTTTGAGGTAGGACAGGAAGATACGGAACGGCTAAAGAAAATGCCGACTCTTATTACAGTTGATCCCGAAGATACCGGGAATGAAAATATGTCTATTTACCTGCTTCCCCCAATTAAATACCCCGATGGTAAATGGTACATTCGCATTGGACCTGGAATGCAGCCAATCGTTGAACAGCTGGACACACTGGAGGAGATGAGACAGTGTTATATTCAGCAACAAATTACGGAGCCACAGCGTGATTTTTTGATGCACATGCAACAAAAATTTATCTCTCTCAACCCTAAATCAATTCGAGAGGCTTGTTGTATTATTGAGAAGACACCCTCTCATTACCCATATATTGGTCAAGTAGATGAGGATAGTAGTTTAAATATTGTTGTAGGAGGAAATGGCCATGGAGCACGAGGTTCAGATGAGATTGGACGACTCGCAGCAAATGTTGTACTGGGAAATAAATGGGATTTCCCCATTGAACAGAGCCATTTTACTCCCATTTTGACAAGCGCTGATCAAACGAATAAAATTAAACTGCGGTGTAAACCTCCCTTCGGCCTTTGCTAATATTAGGAGCCAAATTGTCGCAAAAAAATATTTTTCCAAATATCGTTAAATTGGTTGATTTGAAAGTTTTTCGATTTCACTTAGAAATTACACATCAAGTGGATGATCACACCTTTCAAACTAAAATCTACTACCCTGATGTTGATTTATTTCAATTAGACGAGCGCTACAACAATACGATAAACAAAATATATGCACATATCGCTGTCTCTGAAACATTTAAATATTGCTCTTTGTTTCCTGTCAAAATAGACTTTAGCCTTATCTCATCACATATATCCCCCGCGACCTTAGAATTTTTCTTCTATGTATTTCAAAATGCTTATGCACAATGTAAATATGAAAATGGCATTGGCAATGAATACAGGCCAATTTTTATTCATGGAGAGCTATGTGATGATGTAGGCCCCACGCTCCTTATCCATGAATCTCAATTGCCTTCAAACAAAAAAATTCTAGTTGGAAATGGAGGCGGAAAAGATAGTTTTCTTGCAATGAAACTACTCGAAAAATCCAATCTTACCTACTCTACCTATCAATGGACTCGGCCTGAATATGGGCGCTCACAGTACCAGCATGAACTCTGTTCTAAGCTGTTGCGGCATGCTTCCCCACTCAAAACTCATAACGTATCTGTTTATGATGACTTTACAGAAAGCCCTTTTATTAAACTCTATTATCCGCACTTAAAAGGTGCATTTACTCTAGGGATTCCTGAATGCATCTTTGAAGCACTCCCTCTGATGCTATTTCATCAGTATGCCGCGTTGTGTTTTGCTAATGAGAAAAGTTCTGATACGGGGAATTTATATTGGGAAGGGATTCAGGGGGAAGTCAATCACCAGTGGGTGAAAAGTCTAGAGGCTGAACTTTGTTTTCAGAATTTCATTCATCAATTTCTTATAAGAGATTTTAGTTTTTTTAGTATTTTAAAACCCATTTATGATTATAGAATTTTTAGTCACCTTGCTAATTACCCTGCATTTATTAAAAACGCCCACTCGTGCAATGTGGACAAACCCTGGTGTAAAAAATGTCCAAAATGCGCGTATGTTTGGCTTGGATACCTCGCACATTTTGAAAAAAATTTAGTAGATCAAATTTTTGGGATGAATCCTTTTGATGATGAGGATCTGATTATTCATTACAAAAATATGACAGGCATAGAGGGTCACCGTTCTTTTGAGTGTATTGGGAATATTGAAGAATGTCAGTTATTCATGAAAAAGTGCGTTGAAAAGGGATTGCAAGGAAAAATGCTCGATATTTTTAAGAATGAGGTTCTTAAAAAAGATAAAAATTGGGACTTAATTAAAGATCAATTCAATCAAGTTCACACGGCACACAATATCCCTGATGTTTTTTTTCAAAAAATCAAAGCGCATATTTGATCGAAAAAACAAAATGTAATTATTTGAAGAACTCCCTCCTGATAGGAGAGAGATTCTCCGCTCCGGTAATGGGGATGGCCAAGTTCCTTGCCGCAGTATGGACAGATAGCTCGCTTGACCCGGCCCTGAAGGACCGGGATTGCGCCGAGCTGCCCGTTCAACGCGTAGGAAAATGGGGATACATCCACCTGTTTGCTATGAAATATCCCGCAGCTACGTTAATTATTGACAGGCAAACGTTCGCTAGAATCACTTTAGTTATGCGACGCCCCGAGATAAATCCCTCACCTGAATTCAGCCATCGGGCGGCTTTATAAGGAGATGTGATAAAAATCGAAAAAGGAATGACCATTCGAATCATCCCTAACTTCTCATCGGCCAAAAAAATTCCGAGATCAACTTCCCCCGCTGTGAATACCAAACCTCCCACAATTGTTTGGACCCGGTAAATGGTATTCAACCACCTGGGCTGAGGCGCCCCAAAGTCTGCCTGCAAAATGTTTCCACGGAACTGACTTCCAATTCTCATAAATAAATTCCTTGAAAAAAAGGAAAGCACTCTATCAATGGCCCGGATAGATATAAAGATTATTTTAATTCATTGAGCTTTTTAGAGAGCACTGCAAATCTTCTATGATTAAATAATTATTTTTAATAGTCGCAGCCCCGGAAAGAATCCCTATTTCCTGCTTCAAAAAAAAGATTTAATGATATGGTAGTCTATTTTTAGGAGCGACGGATGAAAAGAGGGCTGTTTTTTGTAGCAATTGCTTATCAAATGACTTTGTTTGCCGATTGGGGACCACCCATCGATGTCTATACGGAAAATCCCGCTGGGACATCCGCCGTTGGGATCGATAACAATGGGAATGCAATGATTGGCTATAGCTGGCTCCATTTCATGGATGCAAACGCCGGCGCTACACAATTGATCGACGGAGTTCCTACGAATACGATCAACTTCCCCGTGGCGATATTCTCGGGAATCGTGAATACGCTAAACATTGCCGTCAACTCTAGCGGGAATGCGACATTGGTTTGGACTGAATTCAATGGGAACTTCAGTACAGAGTTTGTCCGCTCCGCCTCTTTTTTAAACGAAGCCTGGTCTAGTCCGATTGCATTAACAGATCCCTCGGTTGAAAATGTACAAACAAATAGCCCTCCCGGAATTACAATCGATACTGCCAATGGTTCTCTCGGGATTTGGGCTCCCATGAATTCCACGACCTCTGATTTCAATGTAAGATATGACCAGTATAGCTCTGGAATGTGGGGAGGGGAAACAAACCTGAACACCCCGAGCAGTGATTTTATTCCCACTGCCTTCATTTCGGGGTCTCCATCCGGTCAGGCCTTTGCTTTATGGCCCAACACAGGTTTATTTCAATTGCAAGGCGCTTATTTCAATGGAACGAGCTGGATGGTCAACTCGAATATTTCAAGCGATCTGAATACAAGCTGCATAGCGCCCATTGCGGTTTCCATGAACAGCAGTAATCACGCGCTCATTCTTTGGAATAACGAAAGTCTGGGAGGAGTGAGTTCTATTTTATTTAGCGGAGGCTCTTATGGGCTAGAGCAACAGGTCTTTGTTCCTTTCGCCGGAGAGATCGTTCAATCGGTCGCCGTCGCTTTGGATGAGGCAGACGATGGGGCCGCCATTTGGGTAGCCTACGATGGGGGGACATTCACCTCTACTCTTTATTTTGCCTCCTTCATCGGGGGAAACTGGGGACCTCTCGTTCTCCTGGATCAGATCCTCGGAGACATGGCGGGACTTCTTTCTCTGAATATCGGCTTGGATGGAGCCGGAAATGCGGTGATTGTCTGGCAAAGAACAAACCAAGATACAACTACTGGAGTGATGGCCTCCTATATGACAAAAGGGGCAATCAATGCACCGGTCCCGACTCTTCTTTCTACCGATACAACAGATGGGGTCGCGCCTGATCTCGCCGTAAACAGTTCGGGACAAGCCGTCGCATGCTGGCAAAATGGGGCCTTTCTAGGGACGGCGATCCAGGCTGCGATCGGTAATTTCAGCATCGCTCCAACACCCCCTCTGAATTTGAATGGGAGCCAGGTGAAAAACCGTTTTGCCACACAAATCGATCTCGTCAATGTCCTAAACTGGAACGCAAGCGTTGATCCTTCAGTCGTCAAATACTTTATCTTCCGCGATGGAATGCGGATCGCAATCGTTTCAGCGAGCTCCCCCTTGACTTATCGGGATCACAATCGCTCTGGACAAACAACTTTATATGAAGTGACGGCAGTCGATGAAAACGATTCTGAAAGCGCTCCTGTTTCTATTTATATACCCTAGTGCACACGCAGGGCTGGTCGACAACGCCTATATTGGTGAGCATCTCACTAAACAAGGATTTTGGGCCGGGCTGCACGGAGCGAAAGGAGAAAATTTAGGAGCTGGCATGCTCTACTATGGGATAGTCTATGCAATGCGCGCGAAAACATGTGTCTGTTTGGGATCTGGCGATGGATTTGTTCCTAGAGTTTTACGGCAGGCTCAGCGCGATCTTGGCCTCGAGGACTCTAGAACGATCCTTATCGATGGCAATACAGGGAAATGGGGACATCCTCAGTGGCTTTCAGAAAATTCGATTCTTAAGCGAGAGTTTCCTGAAATTGAGATCTTTTTAATGACAACCAAAGAAGCGCTAGAAGTAGCTAAGAATTGGAAGATCGACTATTTACATATTGATGCCGACCGAACTGTGAGGGGAGCCTTGCAAGATTTCCTCGACTATCTCCCCTGCATGACAGAAAATGGAATCATCATTCTCCATGATACAGGCTCCCGTTCTCCCTGTGGAGCGGTAGTTGCCAAGATTCAGGCGCTCGGCTACAGTGTGATTAATTTCCCTAATTTGGGAACAGGTTTTGCCCTCATAAAAATTGGATCGGTTACAGAATGAAACTAAGAAGCCTCTTATTTGCATTTTTTTTTCCGCTCTCGTTATGTGCGTATCATGGCGCCACAGAACTCAGAGTTGGCTATTTCTACCCTCAATCTAGTGTATTCCGGGATATTTATAGTGGGGGAATTGAAGGAGAGGTGGAAACTTCGGTCAGGTTTTACAAGGATTTCAATTTTTTTGCGAATGCTGGCGTTTTTATAAAAAATGGACACTCTCTGGGACTTGGTGACTCAACGCGAATCAAAATTTTCCCATTAAGTCTTGGGATCAAATACATCTTTCATCTTTCGTGCGCCTGGGAATTTTATCTTGGGGCGGCTCCTACTTATACTTGGGCACGCTTTCACGATCGCTCTCCCTATGTTGATCAACATGTTCACAAAAGCGCGTTCGGCGTTGTCGGGAAAATGGGATTTATCTATACTTTTTTCAAGTCTGGCTTTGCGGACCTCTTCTTCGATTACTATTACACAGAAATTTCCGGAGCCCATTTTTCAGGCGTAACTCCAACGAGCCGCAATATCGGCGGTTTTAGAACGGGTCTTGGCCTCGGCGTCAAATATTGATCCCTTCCTCTCCATATCGGGCTGTGATATCTTAAAGGCAAGAGGTCTTAAGTGGTTTCGTATCAAGAGTTCATCGGCTTTATCTGGCCATTCATGCGCCGTCAAAAATGGGTCTTTATCTGGATCCTTCTCCTCGATTGCCTCGCTTGGCCTCTCGAATCGATGCTACTTCCCTATATTTTGCATTTTGTGATCGATATTTTCACCCGTTTCGAAGGAGACCGAATCGCCGCATGGCAAGCATTGCAAAGCCCGATTATCGGGGCTTTGAGTTTAATGATCTATATTGAAATGGCTTCTCGGACGATGGGCTTTTTATTGGCAAAAGCGATCCCGAAGCTTCAAGCGGATATCCGGATCGCGATGTTTGACCACATTCAGCGCCATTCGCCCCACTATTTCAATGAACGGTTTTCGGGGAGTCTTGCGAACAAGATGACAGATATGACGACCCAGGTGGAATCGATCCTCCAGCAATTGTTTTGGCCGATCTTGCCTGCGCTCGCGACCTGTGTCTTGGGCTCAGTTTTCTTCTGGTTTGTAAATCCGCTCTTTACCTGGATTTTACTCGCTTGGGTCATCTTCCACTTGGGAGTGACTCTTAAGTTCACTAGGTCCTGCGACTTTTATGAACATCGGCATGGAGAGGCGCGCAGTACCTTGCTTGGAAAAATTGTCGACAGCCTTACAAATAACTTTGCCGTTAATCTCTTTTACCGCTTTAAGCACGAAAGTAGATCTCTCGTCCCCTTCCAGAAAACAGAAGAAAAAACAAATGTTCAATCCAAGCGCTATGTCGAAAAGATGCGGTGCGTTTCCTCTGTTTTTTATTTTATCATCGCTTTTGTTGGAATGAACAGCGCCTTGCTCTATTTATGGCTCCACAACCAAATCACAACCGGCCAAGTGATCCAGATCTTCAATGCCATGTGGAGCATTACTGGGATCATGTGGGCTGTCGGTTCGGCATTGCCCGCTCTCTTTCAGTCCTTTGGAACCGCAAAACAAGGCTATAGCGCCATGCGCGATCCTCAAGATCTGGGAGATCTGCCCAATGCGAAAGAGCTAAAGATCTCTTCGGGCGAAATTGTCTTTGACAACGTTTCTTTCCAATATGGAGAAAAGAAGCTATTTGAAAACAAACAGGTCCAGATCCGCGGGGGAGAAAAGGTGGGCCTCGTCGGCTTCACAGGAGCTGGGAAATCCACTTTCATCAACTTGATTTTGCGTTTTTTTCCCCTACGCAATGGAAAAATTCTCATTGATGGACAGGAAATTGCAAAGGTCACTCTAGAATCGCTGCGGCGCCAGATCGCATTGATCCCCCAAGATCCTCTGCTATTTCATAGGACGCTATGGGAAAATCTATGTTTCGGAAAGCCGGAGTCTACAAAAGCAGAGATCCTCCATGCTGCAAAGATGGCTCATTGCGATGAGTTCATTCGGCATATTCCCAACGGTTATGAGGCAAAAGTTGGGGAAAGAGGAACGAAGCTCTCTGGCGGAGAAAAGCAGAGAGTTGCGATCGCCCGGGCCATTTTAGTCGATGCGCCCATTCTCATTTTGGACGAGGCGACATCCGCCCTGGATTCCATGACAGAAAGTTACATCCAGGATAGCCTGAATAAGTTAATGGATAAACGAACGACTATTGTCATTGCACACCGCCTCTCGACACTATCCCGAATGGATCGCATTTTAGTCTTTGATCAGGGAAAAATCGTAGAAGAGGGAACTCACGCTGCTTTGCTGAAGCTGGATGGCCTCTATGCCAAGATGTGGAAAATGCAAGTCGGTGGTTTTTTGCCCGAAACTCCCTCTTAAGGGATTTATCCCATTATTTCAAATCTGCAGATACATTCACAATCGGCTCATTGCCGTCTGCTTTTATTTTTTTAATTTTCTTTGCATTCAGATCGAATTCATTTAGATCGACCATCCGGAGCGTCTGATCTTTGTATGTTTTAAAGTAGTATTTCAGCGTATTGGGATCTCTTGCGCAAGTCACCATTGTCGAATCTGGGTGAACTGTTCCGTTTTTAACATCGCGCACAACTCCAACGGGAATATCGAATTGATTTAATAAATGAAATATTTGCAAGACGGCTTCCTCTCCGGTTGCGGATGGAATGGCTGTATAGGAAAACACTGCTGCGCGAATAAATCGAG
Source organism: Chlamydiota bacterium (assembly GCA_040388845.1). GTDB lineage: Bacteria > Chlamydiota > Chlamydiia > Chlamydiales > SM23-39 > JAZKAZ01. Next base: position 10,044 of record JAZKAZ010000131.1, read on the forward strand.
ACGGGGGCGTGAAATCGCCCGGAAGACCAACCATGCCTGAACCTTGCCCAAAAGGAGCCAGCTCCAAACCATTGATCTTTAAAGGAGGCACATTCACGGTGCGCAAGTTTATGTAATTGCGAAGGTTAGTCATATGCCAATCAAACGTGGGAGAATTCGTCAGAACTCCAAGTGGGTTGTCGTAAACAATCAATTTTCCTTTGATTGGTTCGATCACAATACAGCCGCCCGCTTGATCATAGACAATGTAGTGAAAGGGTGGTGGAGTTGAGCCCCATCCATCGATCTGGGTGGGAGCGATCGCAATTTGTTCAAGGGCACTCTTCACTTCTTCTACGTTTGCAAATTGAGTCAGTAGCCAATTCGGAAATTCTGTGGGAGAAACAGCTCTGGATTGGTTGACAGAGGTGATTGAGGCATACTCTGCATATCCTGGGAAAAAGAAAGTTCCCACGGAAAGCCCTTTCTCATTCATCCCGTCCATGGCAGCTGAGCTATCAAATAATACAGCGCCTACTACGCCATATTTGGCTTTGTAAGAAAGACCTACCCCAAGCGGAGTGGTCCCTTGAAACGGATACCCTCTGGGAATCACTGCGATTGAAGTAGGAAGCGGAGTTCCAAATTCAAGAGTGCGCCCATGGACAATCTCCCCATTTTTCGCTATCAGGCGGATCCCTGTGCAGGCATTCGATTGCCCGATAGCAAAAAGAGATCCGAGCATGAGAAAGAACAAAAAATTTTTCATAGAATGATTCCCACAAGAATATTTTTTTATACTCTTTTAATTATTTCTTCTCGGTAAAGGCTAAAACTATCCAGCTTTTTAATATGGGTGTTTCTATGTCCGTTCGATCCGTAAAAAATGTACGGGGTAATTATTTATCGCATGAGATTACAACGGTCAGATTATTCCTATCAATTTTAAGATGATAAGAACACCAATCGGCACGCCCAAAAGCCACAAAATCAATATTTTTCCCACAAATCTCCTTTATCTTTTAAGATCCCCGAACTATTACCAAACCAAAAATAAGTGAAATCACAAATAACACAACGAAAATAAAGAATAAAATTTTAGCAATTTGCATCGAAAGGCCTTCCACTCCTCGAAAGCCGAAAAACCCAGCAATGATTGCGATGATTAAAAAAATGAGAGCCCACATTAGCATATTTTCACCATTGTTTTATGTTTGAATGTTTATCTCGATTTTGGAGGAGGAACTTTAGCTCCTTTTTTTCTTGCCTCAGATAAGCCAATTGCTATGGCTTGCTTTCTGCTCTTTACCACTTTCTTGGTTTTACCTGACTTCAATTTCCCTTCTTTCATTTTATGCATCGCTGCTTTCACTAACTCTTGGCTTTTTTTCCCGTATTTAGCCATAACTTTCCTCTCTCACAAATTAACTCACAGGTAATTATTTTGCATTTTATAGTCAATTATTTTTAATTTCTTTTTAAATAATATATTTGTTAATCCTTGGAATTGAGGCAGTCTATGAAGCTTTTTAAGTACAAGTCAAAAAGAAATCTCAAATCTTCCAAGGAACCTCCAGCGAAAATAGCGAAAAAAAAGAGCGTAAATCTCATTTTTGTTGTACAGGAACACCATGCAAAACGCCTACATTACGACTTACGCCTTGAAGTTGAGGGAGTTTTAAAAAGCTGGGCCATTCCTAAGATGCCCTCCATGGATCCGACGATTAAACGATTGGCTATCATGGTGGAGGACCATCCTTATGAGTATAAAGACTTTGAAGGGACAATCCCCTCTGGTTATGGAGCGGGAACGGTTACTATTTGGGATCGAGGAACCTATAGCGTAGATGGCCAAGGCGCCAAAGAATCAGAAAAAATGATAATAAGCGGGTTAAAAAAAGGAGCTTTTCATTTTTGCCTGAAGGGGAAGCAATTAAAGGGTGTTTTTAGCCTTGTCCGTTTAAAAAATTCAGAAACAAACCAATGGCTACTTATAAAAAAGCGGGAAGAGAAGATCATTCCGTAAGAATAATTTTTTTATACCCTTTTCACAGTTTCCTCATCGAGGGAATTTTTAGTCACCTTCCCAAGGTATTGAGGCATCTCGAGGCCGGCCATCCCCGCCACGTCATGGAGCGCAGGGAGCGACTTTACAAATTGGCTGATGAAATTTGAAGTGGCGGATCCCTTTGCAGGATCTCCCCCTTGCGAGCCGCTATCCCAAACAGTGATCTTATCGATCTTGATATTCTTAATCGCCTCGACTTGAAGTTTCACAATCTCCTCCAGCTTCTCGATCAAAAGCATGGTGGATGCGCTTCTGAAATCATTGCCACAGGCTTCCACGAGTTGTTTGTAGCCCTTTGCTTTGGCATCCAAGAGCTTTTGAATCCCTTCCGCCTCTGCTTGCTTGATCGCAAGAATCGCCTCAGCTTCTCCCCGAGCCATAAGAACCTTGCTCTGGGCCTCTCCTTCGGCCTCAATCCGAATCTTTTTCTTCTTGATTTCCTGGGGTACTACCTGCTCTGCTTCAAGAAGCTGCGCTTGGGCCAAAGCGCGGGATCTTTGAATTTCCGTTTCCGCTTGCTGCTTTGCGACTTGAGAGCGCCTTGTGGCCTCCGCCTCTTTTTCAGCAAGTGCGGCATTCGCAACTGCGATCTGGGCTTTCGACTCGTTTTCTCCCTTAATTGCTTCTGCTTGGTAGGCGGCAACTGAAACACGGCGGTCTTTTTCTGCAAGCGCCTTTCCAATATCCCCTTGCTTTTCCTGCTCTGCGACATCGACTTTTGCTTGGTTTACTGCGGTTGCCGACGCTTTTTTTCCAATGCTTTCGATGTATTCAGATTCATCTGTGATATCGGTAATATTTACGTTTAGGAGCGTCAGGCCGATTTTGTGGAGCTCCGGCTCGATATTCTTCTTGATGGACTCCAAGAAGCACTCTCTATCTTGATTGATTTCTTCAATCCGCAAAGAAGCAACTGTTAAGCGAAGCTGGCCAACGATGATCTCGGTTGCCATCGATTCAATGCCCTTATGATCTAAGTCGAGAAGCCTAACTGCTGCATTATTCATAATATCGGGTGTGATGCCAACTGCGACAGTAAAAGTACTGGGGACATTCACGCGGATATTCTGATGGGATAGGGCGCCTTTCAAAGGGATGTGGATATTGCGGGGCGTCAAATCGAGAAACGCCGATCCTTGGATCAACGGCCAAACGAATGTGCCTCCCCCATGATAGCATTGAACAGTCTTGCTTCCACTGACTCGCCCATAAACTACGAGAATTTTATTGGATGGGCATCTCCGGTACAATTTTGCCAGAAAAAAGAGGGTGGAAAAGAGAAAGAGAAGAAATAAAACGACCGTTGAACCTAGATATGAGATATCCATAAAAACACCTATTTGCTGGGAGTGATAACCACTGTTTTTTCATCCGCTTTTTTTAAGATCTGTACTTGAGTAAAAGAAGGAATTTCTTCTCCCGCGCAAGAAACAGCGTCCACCTCGTATGTGAGGTTGTGCAAAGAGAGGGAAATTTTCCCCACCCCTCCTTTTGGAATGCGCTGATACACGACCGCTTTGAGACCAATTGCCTCATCCAGTCTAAAAACCGTTCCGGAACTATGCAGCTTTTTTGCCGATTTAAAGATGAAAGCTGTGACTAAAGCGGAAAGTCCTCCTGCAGCAAGAGCGATCAAAGACGCTCCTACCTTGGAAAAATCAAATTCTTTCCTACAGGTCAGCCCCACCCATCCAAACATCATTAAAAAGCCTATCAAAGCCTGTTTTGAGAGCCACTTGAATTTGCCGGAGTCAATTTCTGCGCCGCCGTCGTCTACATCGTCGTGGGAATCCCCTCCAAAGAAATTGAATATGAACTGAATGGCAAACAAGCCGGATCCGAAAAGAGCGCAAAACCAGAAGAGAGACTCGCTCCCTATAAAGTCATTAAATGTCTTTAGAGCGTTTAACATGCCATTGATTTTCTCATAGGCTGCTCTATAAAGGCAATCTTCCAAACAAATCTTTTAAAAAAGGCGCATTCCTTGTAGTATTTACCAGAAAAATGAGGATTTTTCATGTACCGTTTAATTTTGTCTTTGCTTTTGTACAGCGCCTCCCTCGGAATCGCTGCCGAATCAGACGAGCTTCCTCTGGATCTGAACCATTCCGAAGAAATCACTGCGCTCGATCTGGGCAGCTCCCTCCAACAACCCGCTTTTTCAGAGCAATTAGAACTTCCCATACCAGCCTTTGATTTGCCTCGCAAAAGCTCTTTTTTAGCTGTGAGTTTATCGTATTTGCTTCCAGGTCTTGGGCACATGTATTTAGGAGACATAAATACAGCCGGAAGCTTAATGGGAAGCACGGGTTTAAGCCTCAGTTTAGCTCTTCCAGGAACAGGTGCCTCCATTCAGTTACCCGGTATAATCACCCTACAATCTGTGTGGTCCTATGGGATTTACGCAGCTTATCGCGATGTTCGTATCTATAATCGAGGAACCGGCTATTCTTATAAAATGCCAACCGATAGCTTTGCCGATTTAACCTTCGCACCTTTTCGGTTAAGCATTTTAAAAAAACCGGAAGTATGGGGCGGATTTCTCGGAGCCCTTGCAATCGCCACAGGCACCGCATACTTGGCCTACCCAAAAGATGCCCATATCCGACATAATCTTTCCTTTAAAAATGATCTATTTCCTCTTGTCGCTCTTCCGGTTGGAATTGGAGAGGAATCTTTCTTCCGCGGATTTTTACAGTCGCAACTCTCAGAAACTTTCACTCCATGGGGCGGAATTGCCCTTTCTTCTTTAGCCTTCGGGGCCATGCATATTCCGAACGCGATCGCCCTAGAACCTCAGCACCGATGGCGCTACTACACTTTCAGCCTTCCTTTAATTACAACATTTGGCGCTTATTTTGGATGGCTTACCTATAAGAACCACTCCCTCCAAGAAAGCACGGCTCTTCATACCTGGTATGATTTTGTGTTATTCGCAGCAAGCGCCTTGGCAACGCACGCAGCTGCGATAGACCGCTCCGGATTTGCGATTGCAGTTCCCTTTTAGGTCACTATGAATGACGCCTTGAAGACATCACAGATCGATACGCCCCTTGGCCCCATGATTGCAATTGCTAACACCCAGGCTCTCTATCTT
>JAZKAZ010000131.1:15197-16039 GCA_040388845.1 Chlamydiota bacterium
TTAGAATTTATAGATTGCGCCGCCCTGGAAAGGGAAATAGATCGTTTAAGAAAACAAACAAAATTGGCTATCCTTCCCGGCAGAAACCCGCCCATCGATTCTATTGAACGAGAATTGAGCCAATACTTCGAGGGGACTTTAAGAGCATTTACAACCCCGCTCTTTCTTCTAGGCACCCCTTTTCAAAGAGCTGTCTGGGAAGAGTTAAAAAAAATCCCTCACGGAGAAACCCGCTCGTATGGCGAAATCGCGAGGGCGATTGATAAACCATCGGCTTTCCGCGCAGTCGCTCAAGCCAATGGAGCCAATCAGCTCGCCATTGTGATCCCTTGCCACCGGGTCATCAACACAAATGGAGAACTCGGCGGTTACGCCGGCGGTCTCACCCGCAAAAAGTGGTTCCTCGAGCATGAAAAAAAGGGGCTCTAAAAATGACGCTGGGAGCCGATGGGAAAAAGCGATGTTTCGGCGGGCAGAGCGAATTGTACGCGGCCTACCACGACTGCGAATGGGGAGTGCCCGCACATGATGAGCGCCACTTATTTGAAATGCTCATTTTAGAAGGGGCTCAGGCAGGACTTAGCTGGGAAACCATCCTCAAAAGACGAGAGGGATATCGCAAAGCCTTCCATCAGTTCGATCCTCTCAAGGTCGCTGCCATGAGCGATGATGAGTTGGAATTGCTCCGGCAAAATCCTGAAATCATTCGCAATCGATTGAAAATCTACGCCGCGCGGCAAAACGCTAAGGTCTTCCTAAAAATTCAGGAAGAATTCGACTCTTTTGACCGCTATCTTTGGGGCTTTGTCAATGAAAAGCCCATCGTCAATCACTGGAAACGG
>JAZKAZ010000132.1:0-7428 GCA_040388845.1 Chlamydiota bacterium
TTTATTTAAAAAACTATAGGATTCCATAAGGACACAGTCCTTTGGCCAGCGGAGCTTGGGGCGCGGGGCTTCCCCGCATCCTGTATATCCTTACATCCTTAGCCGCCTCGGCGTTATCATGTAATCTGGTGGATACAGAAAAAGATGAGGGTAATAGTCAAGAAAACCCAAGTCCATATTTATTTCTAGATCGTCGAATTTTTGGCCGATTGTAGAATCAGGACATAGCAAATTCGTGGAAATTGAGAACTTGGCGGATGATCGCAGGCTTTTCCACTTCACGGACTAAGGGGAAAATAATCTTAGGAAGTTGGTGCGGCAGGACGCAATTCAAAAGCCTGTTTTTGTGGATCGGTACTTTTAAAAAACGGTAATCTGCCGAAAGAGGCACTTCGGCGGGCGCCAAATTGGCATTGCAAACCTCTTTAAGGTGTTCTTCTAAGCGCTCAAAGGCCTCTAAAGTGAGATTCAAGACTAAGGAAGAACAGATTTGCTTTTTATCCAATTCCCGATGTTCTTGCGCGCGGTTGTTTTGGGATCCAAATCCAAACCAGAGGGCAATGAAAGGCCAGCGAATGGGCGGATTGGTAATTTGAGACAAGAGTTCTTTATTATTGTGGATCTGCTGCGTGATATCTTCATGGATGGCCTCGATTCTGCGGATCCAGTCATCCCCCAGCTTTCTTCTCAAGAGCGCCTGTCCCTCTTCCGGAATGATTTTTGTAAAATCGAATTCAAAGGTCTTAAATGCATAATCGCCAATCAATCGTCGCTCCAAAACATGGACGCCATTCCACATATGGGAAACCATATTTTGGAAGTTGAGACGAATTCCGGCAGCTGCATGAGTGAGGGGCCAGGGCATAAAATGACGATAGAAAAAAGCGCGGAAAGGCCCCCCGGCAGCTTTCTGGTAGGCCACCGCATTTGTAAAATCATAGAAGATGTAAGAATTGCCCTTGTGAGGTCTTTCTTGTTCGGCATGTCCTAAAATCGTATTTACAAATCGATTTGCTCGGTCCGCAGAGAGAAGAAGAGGATGCTCTAAAGGAGCTCCGATTTGCTCCAATTGAACAAATTTCTCGTGCAGCCGGGCAAGACTCTCCACTTTTTTTAGCTCTCCGAGAGATAATCTTTCGTCAGGATTTGTGGGTTGATTGAGCGCGATTTTTTCCTCAAGTCTCTGGACCTTATTGATTGCCTCTAAAAATTGCTCAGGCTGACTGAGTTTAAAAGAAATATCCAGCGCCAGATCAATGGCAGCCTTTGACACAGTCATATGTTGCGCTACCGCATATTTTTTGAGGCGTTGATTGAGTTCGAGATTGCCAGCTGCCGCTTCAAAAAACCGATCCAATCGCCGTTTTTCGAATGGCTCCAAGGGGGAATTTCCCATACCCATTCGTTTTGTGAGGATTTCGAGCGCTCTCACCTCGCTTTTGGAAAGCGCATTTTTGGAGAGTTTCTGCAAAGTCAGTTTTTCCTGAATTTCTAAAGAACCGAGATAATGGGATAAAAGCTCACGATCGAGATCTGCTGGCTCCATCTGCATCAAAGCAGAGATCTCTTCCAAATGGAGAACGGATTTTGATCGATTGCACCGAAGATGCGCCCGCAACTCCAAAATGAGCTCGGTGAGTTGCAAGAGGGTGCATTGAGCGCTCCGTTCAATCAACTGCTCTTGAATTTTTTTTGAGAGTTGAGGATCCGTGGATAGCTTACCCACCAGATCTCGTCCTATTTGCGTCAGACATTGCACTCGATACCGCTCAAGACGCCCTTTTTCTGCCTTTAAATATTCTTGCGGATCCATGTGAACTGCTAAATCGAGAAATACAGAATCCATGAGCTTGCGATTGGAGATCCCTAACTGCTCAAAATAACTTCCCTCTAAATTCCCTCTTTTTTGACCCACTAAAAATCGCTGCATGATCTGAACCGCTTTGACTACTTGCGGATTTTGAGTTTCCCAAATTTTGATACGGCCTTTAAAGTGCGTTCGCATATCTCGGCCCGCCTGGAAAGACGGCCTGCAAAATAGGAGAAACTCGCCAATTGAGGCAATCACTTTTTGAAACCAATTCTTGGCAGGAGGGGGAAGAAAACGTACTGCTGGGGCATAACTGTTCGGTACTAACGGGGCTTGGAAGGGAATAATAGCCATGATTGCCTCTTTAATTTGTCGATCGGGCTGCGTATGATATGCCGTTCATCGAATTCAGTGGTATATTTTATTTGGATTAAGCGAGGGCGCAGAAAATCGCCCGCATTTTCGCCTTAATTTACTTCATTATTTATTGTAATTTATAATATATTACTAAATACAAAACAAAACCTCAATTCATAATACATTATAAAATACTTATAGTAAAATATTCATTACAAAATAAAATCAGATGATCTATTTAGCGCAATTGGATACTCTGGTAGCCAAAAAGGGCAAATTGTATGGCAATTCTAGCAACAGGCGCCCACGCAAATCCACAGAAGAATTTTCATATCGATCTCGATCATACGGAGCATTTAACTAGGCTTGTCACAGCTCTTACAATCGATCCGCTAAAAAATATTCTCCACTATATTTTCCCCGTCACAGGGGCCTACTCTGCCAACTACCTTCAAATGTTCGAAGATGATCCAGCTCAAGCAGCAATGATGCCTCAAGCGCCGAAGGCTCTCATCTTGCGGGAACTCAAGGAATTGACAGCTTGTGCAGGGATCAAGCGATCCGTGATTCCTTATGCGAGCCTAAGCCACCATTTCGATAGCTGTGGAGGGACCTTTTCTGTTACGAGCCCCTCTCTTTTGCTTCCCTACCACCGTCTTTTTCGTCCGGGCAAAAGCCCTTTTGGACAAGAGCGCCCGGAAGAAAATCTCCCGAATGATCCTTGGTTTTATTCTGATGATGAAACTCGTTTTTTGGTTGCAAGAGAGCTGGGACATATCAAACAAAACGATGTCCTCCCTCGCATTGTCATTAAGGTAGCTGTCCTCGCTGCTTTTTTCTTTATCTATACCTCTCCTTTGGGATGGATAGCTGGATCGCTCCTGATCATCGGAGCTTTAGGAATCTACATTTTTTTAGAGAGGTGTTTTCAGGGAAGGATGGACAAAACCGCGGTAGAAATCGTTGGAAAACGGGTCAATTGCCCTCGGAGAGCTACAGAGTCTGCCATCCGGGTTCTAGAGAAGATGCGCGCTCAAAATCTCGTTCGGCGAGGTCACAGCAAGCTTGCATGTCTCTACATTACAAAATTAGGCAATAACGTCCTTGATTTCAGCAATCCTTTTCTCACAACACGAATCGCAGGGCTAAAAAGAAGTCTCAGCACGCTTCCATCTCCAGACAATCCTAATTTTTCCCTTCTTATTTCAAAAATTTGATACAACTCTACTATGCTTCATTCAGTTAGACGTGAAATTATAGCGGGTCTTTCTACGTTTTTTACTATGGCCTACCTCTTGCTTCTTTATCCGCGCATTTTAAGCGAAGGGGGAATCGACTTTGGTGCGGCGCTCACCGCCACAATTCTAATTCTCGTTTTCTCCACGCTTTTTTTAGCAGCCTACGCCCATTTTCCAGCAGTGCTTGCACCTGGATTGAGCATTGGCCCTTTCCTTGTTTATTCGGTGATTTTAAAACAAGGGGCAAGCTGGCAAACAGCGCTCGGGATGGTTTTTTGGGCGGGGTTGGCAATTATCGTTTTAAGTCTTTTTAAAGTGCGTCAGAAAATTCTCCTTCATCTCCCGCCTGTAATCAAAACGGCTGCAATCAGCGGCATTGGTCTTTTTTTAATTTGCATTGGACTCAAAGATCTGCAAATTACAACTTCTCTAAAATCTTTCGCAACTGTTCCGAATGGGATCGCGCTTTTTGGGCTTCTCCTTTTTTTTCTTCTCAATCACTATAGAATCGCCGCAGCTTTTCTCATTTCTATCCTTAGCTGTTGGCTCGTCTCTCTGATTTTTGGACTTGGTCAATGGAGAGGATTCGCAGACTTACCCTATTCTTTGACTCCCACTTTATTTAACCTGAATTTCTGGGAAGCTTTACAGCCCAAATGGTTCGGAACCATCCTATCGATCATCCTCATTAGCCTATTTGACACCAGCGCCTCTCTCACAGCCCTTGCCAAATTAGGTCATCAATTGGATGAAAAAGGGCGGATCAAGAATCTAGACCGCATTGTGATTCCCGACGGGATCGGAAGCATGGGTGCCGCCCTTTTAGGGACAGGAACGCTTGCCTTTCTTTTGGAATCCTCCTCAGGAATTAAAGCAGGAGGCAAAGGGGGGCTGACTGCGGCAGTTGCAGCTCTTGCTACTTTAACTTGCCTATTTCTTTATCCATTGATTTCATCGATCCCGCTTTATGCGACAGTTCCCGCTCTCATTGCAATTGGGATCTTTATGGCGCGCGAAATCAAAGAAATTGAGTGGAAAAAGCCCGCAGAATTAATTCCGGCCCTCGTCATGACCCTCACCATTCCGCTCACCTTCAGTATTTATTTAGGATTTGCCTACGGCTTCATTTCTTATACTGCGCTGAAGATCTTTACAGGACAGTATAAAAAGATCCATCCGATTTGCTGGGGTCTCACACTGATTTTCGGGATCCATCTCAGCTGGATGATGGTTTTTTAAGGGACAGAGAGATCTCGAAGAAAAAAACAGGATCCGCTTCGCGGGCAGGATGAAAGAAGAATACTTTTTTATCCTGCAGCCGAAGGCGATCCTGCCCGCGAAGCGGATCCTGTTTTTTCTTTAGTTCTTTGCTTCGCTATTTTGTTTTCACAAACGCTTTGAGGATTTTGATCGCCTCGATAGGACGATCGCCAGCAGCTGTTTGCGTCATTTCAATTTTTCTCACCACGTCGTAGCCTTTCGTCACCTCTCCAAAAATCGTGTGGCGCATATTGAGCCAAGGAGTGGCAGCCGTTGTGACAAAAAATTGGCTTCCATTTGTGTTCGGACCGCGATTTGCCATTGCAAGCATACCTGGTTTATCAAACTTCACGGCAGGATTGAATTCATCGCCAAAAGACTTGCCCCAAATCGACTCGCCTCCAGCTCCTGTGCCGGTTGGGTCGCCGCCCTGAATCATGAAATTCTTAATGACGCGATGGAACACAATGCCATCGTAATATTTTTTTCCCACAAGGCCGAGAAAATTCTCGCACGTCTTAGGGGCTACATCGGGTTTCAATGTGATTTCAAATTCACCTACATTGGTCTCTACAACAATAATTGGATTTTTCACGGGTTCTTTCTCCTGAGCATGAGAAGCTAACAAAGGGACAAAAGCTGCCAAAATAGCGGCAAAGACTTTCATAAATTTCGCCATAAACTCCTCCGGGTTAGTTTAAAAAATTGAGATTATACCCAAAAAATGGATTCTCTGCCAATTCATATCTTGTTTTTCTTGAGCCAAATCGGTTATGCCAGATAGAGATGGACATATTGATTTTCCTCATCGTCATTTTGGCGCTTTTTTTTGACTACACCAACGGGTTTCACGACGCGGCAAACGTCGTCTCGACTGTGATTGCGACCAAAGTTCTCGCCCCTATTTCGGCAATTGTGTTGGGCGGTGTTTTAAACTTCATCGGCGCAACCCAAATCAGCGGAGTGGCTCAGACGATTGCCACCGGACTTGTCAACACGGCAGATACCACTCAAATCGTGGTCTTTTGCGCTCTTGTGGGAGCAATTATTTGGAATCTCCTCACTTGGTATTACGGCATTCCGAGCAGCTCCTCCTACGCTTTGATTGGAGGACTCTTGGGCTCTGCGTGGATCCATCAGGGACTTGGGGCAATTCAATGGAACGGAGTTTTGGGAAAGGTCATCATTCCCATGGCCGTCACCCCTCTCATTGGATTTCTTTTAGGTTTTATTGTGATGAAGGGACTCTATTTTTATCTTCGGTTTCATCCAGGCGCCCATGGAAAAGCCATTTTTCGGCATCTCCAAATTGGATCTGCCTGTTTTGTCGCCCTAGCACATGGCTTAAACGATGCACAAAAGAGCATGGGGATCATCACTTTGGGTCTTTTTGCAGGCGGCTACTTAACAACTCCGACCATTCCTCTTTGGGTGATCCTTTCCTGTGCATTGATGATGGGCCTCGGGACTGCATCAGGCGGATTTCGGATCATCAAAACGCTTGCCTATTCCATCACAAAAATCGAACCGGTCCAAGGATTTGCTGCCGAAGCATCTGCCTCTTGCGTCATCTTGACCGCAAGCTTTCTCGGGATGCCCGTGAGCTCCACGCAAATGATTGCGGGCAGCATCACAGGCGTCGGCACTGCCAAAAGCCGAAAAGCGGTCACCTGGAGCGTTCCCAGGACCTTGATTTACGCATGGATCCTCACGCTTCCTGGCGCAGGATTAGTGAGCTGTGCAGCGTATCTCTTAGCTAATCTGTTTGGATTCAGATGACTTTGAGTCTAAGGAAGAATCTTCTCCTTTTGATGTTGCCTTTTGATTGCTACTCCCAAACTGCAAAGTATACGTTTGCTGAATTTTTTCAGTTCCCATACTATTCTCGGGAATCGGAAAATTTTTTATATCTGTAATATCAACTAACTTATTCAAAACGACATCATAATCTATTTTATCTACACATAGCGAGTAATTATTTGCCACATTGCTCATCTTTTTTAAATCAACAAATATAGAATGCGCTATTTCACTCACAGAGTTGTCCCCTTCTGTCTTCGTTTGAGAATAGCTCGCAGTTTGAATGATTGCATAAGGGATATAAGCTCTGCCGTTCCTAGACAAACTAAAAACAAAATGCCTTTCTTCCGCTCTAAAATTATATTTCGAAACTAATGAACTCATAACCACCTCCTGTTTTTGCCGAGAGATCTTACAAGAAAAAATTTAAAATTCAACTAATTTTTTAGCGAAACAACAAGAAAGCGTGTCGGACAGAGGGCGGCTATGCTTGCCAAAAAAGTCTATAGCTTAAAGAAATAATTCAATTTTTTCAAAAAATAGCATTTCGAGATACCATGAGGGTATCACTCAAAAGAGGTACATTATGTCAGCATCTAACTTCAATTTAAGAGGGGTACCCTCAGAAGTAATGATTTTATTGAAGCGAGAGGCAAAAAGAGCTCATATAAGCGTGAATATCCTAATATTAAAAATGATTGAACGAGGCCTTGGATTTACCCCTGAAAAATTAGCCTTTCATGACCTGGATCATCTTGCGGGTTCATGGTCTTCCGCAGATGCAAAAACTTTTAATGAAAACACACAATATTTTGAGCAAATTGATAAGAGGCTGTGGTCATGAGGCCAATCCTACTTGACACCAACGCGTATGTTGCATTTAAGCGCGGAGAAGCTTCAGTAATCGAAGTCATCCGACATGCAGAAATTCCGGTGGTCCTAAACATGTAATGCTCAGATCTA
>JAZKAZ010000133.1:0-6954 GCA_040388845.1 Chlamydiota bacterium
AAGCCTGTTTACAATCGTCGATTTTAGGGGTTTTGGCGCGGTCCAAATGAAGATTATTTATGATACTTGGTATCAGATTTTTTTGTAAAACAAACGGGAAAAATCGCTTTCTGAGATGGTTTTGGAGCTAATTTTGAAAAAATAAAAAATTATGAGTTTTTTCATTAACTGACTTTATATTTATTTTTTTGTTTATATTAGTGTTGAACAAAAAAAACTATAATAGTAGAGATTGGTTTTTGGGATAATTGATTATGGTAAGCAAACATCTTGGCATCTCTTCTTCAAATGAAAGACTCCACACCAATATGCATGTGGAATTGCCTTCTCGCAGGAGCGAACAGTTTTCTTCAGGACTTAATGGCTGCGCTCTCTGTGCGAGATCTGGAAAAAGGTTAAAAACAGGAGCGATTATGAAAAAAATCATCCTCGCAGCACTGGGATTTGCATTTGCTTTTGCGATCTCGTCTTGCAATGAGCAGGAGACGCATCAAAAATGCAAGGACACAGAAAAATGCGCAGTTAAGGTTGAAAGACACCATCAAAAATGGTGATCTCTTTTAAAAGGAGCTTGATCATTTCTCTTGTGTCTGGGAAAAGGTCGTTTTCAATTTCTTTTGTTTCCTCATAAGTGAACCAGCGAAAGCCCGAGACGTCTTCCAAAGAAGCGATCTCGAGGGGACGGGCCACATAGATCAGATCCATGTGTTGGTGGGCAGGTTTTTCTGGTCTTTCGGGAATGTGTTCCAAAAGGCAGAGGAAGGGCCGCTCAAAGCTGGTCGCATTGTAAGCGTCGATCTTGAGGTTTTCTTGCTCGATAAAGGCAATTTCAAGGCCTGTTTCTTCTTTGACCTCTCGTCTGGCAGCCTCTGGAGGGGTCTCATTGGGCTCGATGTGTCCGCCGGGAGGCAGCCACTTGGATAGTTTGGCATGGTAATGCAGGAGCACCTTGTTTTCGTGGAAAACATAAACAGTGGCTGTAAAATGACGCTCCATGAACGAGATCTTATAAAATTTTAAGGATTCTCTTCAATCATCGTCTTCATCAGTCTTGTGGTAGCCGCATGATAGACGTGGTTATTGATTGTCAGTTTGAATGCTTGATCGAAGATCTTTTCGACATCAGTCAATATTTTATCCTCGCCATAGGTGATGATATTATTCGTGAGCGTTTGAGCTACCATCGCCCCTCCGTATTCTCCCAATTTCGCGCCAAGCGCAGTCCCGCCGGTAAGGAGTCCGCCGCCGAAGAAAGTTCCAACTAAGCCTCCCAGCCATTCCCCGACATTTTCGCCGAATTGGGTATTTGTCCATCTCCGCTGGGGGGCAAGCGCAGCTGTTGCTGCGTCCTTGCAAAGGTTCATAAGTCCCAAAGAGACATCTCCGATCTCTTTAGACATCTCATTGTGATTTTGCTCTTTGAATTGGTTGTATGTATCGCTTAAGTGGTTCACTCTATTTTGGAAAATTTCCAAGTTCTTTTGGACGAGATTGAATTGGTCTCTCTTTAAATTAAGATGCTCTCCCCGAATTCTTTGCAGCAGCTCCCCTAAATACATCCACTCTCTTTCGAAAGTTGTCTCTTTGGGGAGTTTAATGATTCGATCGATCTGCTTGCGAAGCTCGGTTGCCTCATTTTGGTTCTTGTCTGGAAAGTAAGCCAGGAGGCCATTGATCTGCTCCAAACAACCTGTTAGGCTAAAGCCTGCAGGAAGAGGCCTTCCCTGTTTGCAATTGCCTAAGAGTTCGAGCAATCCCAGTTGTTGGATCGGTTCATTTGGATTCCGTGGGGGGGCTAGGGTATAAAGGCTATCGAGCACTTGCTGGTCAATTGCAATCACATCTGAGAGGTTAGCTAACTCACTTGTTAAATTACGGAGTTCGATGAGGATAGCAGGGGGAGGATCCTTAGGGAGATGGCGCTCGATTTGCGGAAGAGATTTCTGCAAAGCCACAATGATATTTCGGATTTGTCTTGGGTTTTGGGCGAGCAAATCAGGGATGGAGTAGAGAGATTTTTTGATTTGAAGAAGTTCAAGAATAATCGTTGCATGAGAGGAGAATTTTGTTTGAAGATCGCTTAGAAGGCGTATTTTTTTGAAAATTACCCTAGTTTGTTCATCCAGAGGATTTAGGGCTCTTTCAATGGCTTGTCTATCTGCGAGAGTAAGTTCTGGGGCCTCTCTTTTGGCCTGTGATTGATTCGCATATTCCTGACCGAGGAGTGCGAATGCATTGATTTCTTCCTGAATATTATTTTCCTCAGGGGCATTGACAGATCTCTGGATTTTTCCCTGCATACGGAGGCAAAGTCCGCTCAAGCGCTCGAAAGTTCCTTGCGCCTGTTTTTTTTGCACCTCTAAATTGCCCTCTGCAATTTTTTCAGCCTCTAAAGGAAGCGCTCCATGCACTTTTTTATTGACCGCATCGCGAATAATGATTTGAAGAATATGATGCGCCTCTGCCTTGAGCTTGTTTTCTTCTTGCTTGGATTCTTCAATGAGTTTTTTCCATGCTTCATTTGAAGTGGGGACTCCTCCGGAAAAAGGGGCTCTGGCCAGTTCCAATAGTTGGGCAAACATCTGCTCTGTATTTTTAGGATCTGCCAAATCATGGAGGAGAAGGTGGAGACCGTCTTCAGTTGCCTGCCGAATTCCATCATGGATTGGACCTCCGATCACGCCCTTTCCGTTTTCAAGCTCTTTTATTTTGGCATTCAAAGCAGGAGGCGTCTCATGGGGAGCTAGATCCAAAATGCGCATGAGATTCGCAACTACAGTAGAGAGTTTTTCTGTCCCCGGGAGTGGTGGAGGGGGGGCTAAATCTTTAGGCGCCTCTGCCAGCATCAATCGGAGCTTTTCACATTGCAATTTGAAAAACTTGGTCATGGCTAAGGTAAAAAGGGCATTGTGGGGACTTGCCGCATCGATTCCAACTCGCGCTCCCTCTTGAATGGTTGGAGGCAAGATCGTTCTTTTCATCTCATTGCGGATGACTAGATTGAGAAGGCTTTCTAACCAAGTGAGAGGAGGATAGTTGAAAATTTTCCCATACCACTTTGTCCTCGCATTTTTAAAGAAGAGCACGCGTGGGGAATATTTCTCCACAAACATCCGGCTGAATTTTTTAGAAAGATCTTCCAATGACCCATAATTTCTTTGAATTGCCCGCTCTTTATATTTGTCTAGATCTCCGGGAGCAACTCCAAGGGGTACTTTTCCTAGAGCAAAATCTTCAATTGCCCCATTGTAATCGCTTAAGAATTCGTTGGTATTATTCAGAAGTTTTCGGATGAATTTTGTTAGATTTTGCCCGCTATCTTCTTGTGTAAGTTCGGCTCTTGTTCTCTGAATGAATTCTCTCAAGTAGGCATCTACTGTATTGGGAATAATGCCCGTTGCGTACCTAGTCAAATAAGTCCAGCCGGCGCTCCACCATTTAGAATCGGTGATACTTAATTTGTAGTGTTTTACAAAGACGCTCCAAAGAGAAGGGGGAGATCCATCGGCATTTGGTTTGGCCGCAGCATCCATGAGCTGCAAAAGGTCAAGTGGATGAGTGGGATGTGCAGGCGCGCTTGCGAAAGTTGCTTTGCTAGCTTCGAAACCACAGGCATCCACCAATTGTTTGAAAGTGGCAAAACGGCTTAAATCTTGAGCAAGAGCTTCAATCCCTGAGTCCGTTCGTTCTTTCCAGTTGATATTTTGTACAATGGCCTGAGGGCCGATTGCTTGAGGAATGGCTTGGACGGGATTAAGAATCACAGGAGGTGCGGCTTGAATTCCATTCAATGGAAGGGGATTTTGAGCAGGAGGGAGTCTTGCAATTGTTGGCACATAAGTTAAAGAGTGGCTCATGTCAACGGGGTTTCTGGGGACGATCTGTGAGGATGCTAGGGGTTGTACAATTGAATTTTGCAGCGGAGGCAGAGGCTGCATTTGTTGTTGAATTGGGGGTTGAGGCGGCAAATTTAATGGGGGCGCTGGATTTAAGAGGGGATCTCGATGGGCGGGTTTTTTGTTTGAAGGAGGAGCCCCTTCTTGAAAAATATTTCGTTTCATTTCAGGTGGGGGAAGTAAATTTTGTAAATGGATTGAAGGTGGCAGCTGTACTCGCTGTTGTGCTGCGACTTGAGGAGACACAACAGGGTTGGGTGGGTTCGGATCTGGCGGCATAATTGCAAGGTGCGGTTGATTAAAAGCGGGCGTTGTTGCTAGATTCCGTCTTTCTAAAATGAGTTGGCTCGTAATATTGTTGATTTCATTTAATGGGGTATTGGACGAGGAAAATGGAGCTGGAAAGAGAAGATGCAATGGGTTTAGGTTTCTTCCCTGGACTACACATGGCCTTGAAACTTGTTCTTTAACGAAGGGGACAAGTTCATTCGTGATTTGGGCTATGTGAGGCTGCGCTAAAACCTGAGTTCCCATTTTTTTGATGGGATCTTTGTAGTTTTCAGCGGCTTTCCTTCCAACATATAAAACCACAAGACCATGGCCTCCGATCATGAAACAACAGGCATTGCTCAGCAATGAATAACCCAATCCTGTAGCATAAGGAATGCAGTAGATCCCTGCGGCAGTGAGAGTCACTTTCGTAAGATCCGATCGCGCATTCCACAAATGCTTTATGGAAGTGGCTATTCCCATCATCTGTTGTTTCGTTGGAATGGCTTGGAGGAGTTTCGTTGCAGCTTCTTTGGTTTGTGGATGAGCAATGAGATCTTTTCCACGCTGCAAAACGAGGTCTCTCTTGTTATATCCATATCGGAGAGCCAAGAAAGCTGGAGCCCACCATCCAAGCGGAGTTTTGTAATAGAGAACTCCTGCTTTTACCGGATCTGAAATTTTATCTAATAAAGCAATGCTCCCTTGTGCTAATGCCTTCGTTGTTTGCAAGGCTACAGGTTTTGAGGGAAGCTTCTCCCAAACTATTTGGACAGCTGTTTCTACTTTGGGACTTATATATTCGATCGCTTGTTTATGATGACTATGGACAAACCGAGCGGCAAAAGCGCCTGAGACCCATGGGCCTGCCACATTATAAAAAATTACAGATTTGATCAAATCGGGAATTATATCGATCCCCTGAATGACCTCTCCTGTAGCCTCTACCACAATCTCTGGAGTCGGGATATTATTTTGGATTTTTTGCGGAATTAAAACAGTGAATGCAACTATGGATCGGGCGGTTTGCACTGTTTTCTTTGCTGCGCCTAGGGTCTCTTCACAGATCATCTCTCCAAGATCGTAGACCGTTTCGGCAACGACCATGCCCTGATTTTTGTAGTAAACAACATTTTCGCAAAACGCGTCTTTGCGAGCGATGCCGTACAGATAGGCTCTTGCCTCTAGGCGCGCAATCTCAGTGCCGGTAGCGTAAACCGCTGCCACCGCATCGGTAGCGGTGTTCGTGATTTTTGGACAAATGTCTTCCACTACGGCGCTTTTAACGGCTTTTGCACCGCTCTTAACAGGAGCCACTGTATAATCGTAGACGGTATCTTTCGCAGCGCCTAAACCATTTCTTAGGGAAATATAGGTGATACGGGTTGTATTTTTGAGGGCGTCCGCGGTATCTAGAACAGGTTTAACAGTGTAATTATAAATGACCGTTTTTGTGCGCGATGCCTGATTAATCAGTGTCTCTCTCGCATCGGATGCCGCCTCTAAAAGCTCATCGCCGGCCTCAGAAAACTCCTCTTTATAAGCCAACACACCATCCCGAAGTTGGTCTTTTACTGCGATTGCACAGGTCTTAAGAATTGAGCTCGCTTGCTGGATTTTATTTACGGTGAAATTTTTTGAAACCACAAAGGGATAACTGACTTTTGACCACGCAGTTGTTGCGCAATTTTTTAGACCAGATAAGGAAGTGTTGCTGACAGTCATAAGATTTACCAATCATTATTTTGTTAGTATTATACAACAATTTGTCATTAATTGTAATAAAACAAATTTGTTTGTATCTTCCATAAAAACAAATTTTAAAAATGCGAGTTTGCATTTTAAATTCCCATCTATTAAACTGCAAACATTTTAATTGAGTATATGGCAATGGATGAATTTAAAAAGCTCGAGAACATCGCAGATCAACTTTTAGGTCCTCAAGGGTGTCCTTGGGATCGCGAACAGACATTTTTTACTTTGCAGTCCTATCTTCTGGAAGAGACGTATGAATTAATTGAGGCAATCGATCTCCAAGAGGGCTCTAAAATTGAAGAGGAATTGGGAGATGTTCTATATAGCCTAATTTTTATAGCAAAGCTTGGGGAAAAAGAGGGGAGTTTCACTCTCGAGAGCGCGATCCGGAACGTCGCGGAAAAGCTGGTCCGGCGCCATCCTCATGTATTTGGCGATCAAAAAAATGTCTCGACAGATAGCGTCATTGCCACTTGGGAGGCGATCAAGAAAAAAGAAGGAAAGAAAAGCCCAATCGACGGAATTCCTCCGGCGCTTCCCTCTCTTGCAAGAGCGCAAAAAGTCATCCATAAGCTGCGGCGAGCTAAAAGTAGAGTCATCGATTCAAAAATAGAAGAGGGGATTGGAGACCGGCTCTGGGAGCTTGTAAAAGAGGCAGATTCTCAAGGAGTCGACGCGGAGGCCAGTCTACGCCGTACTTGCCTGGCATACGAAAAGAAATTCAAAGAAAATGGGTAAAAAAAGCACCGGAGAGGGTCTCATGGCACAAGACAGATTCCTTAAGGATGCTGCCTTCCGGCCCTGACCTGGTTCAGATTGCTCATTCCATGAGGTCCCCGGTGCAAAATCGACGTAGTGCGATCTTTATAACAGTTCAGCGGCTTTTAGGCAACCCACCTTAAATTTGGGTTGTTCTGTATGCACCAAATTTACAGGATAACGCCGAAGCGGCTTTAGGATAACGCTGCGAAAGGCAGCTAAAGATATACAGGATGCAGGGAAGCCCCGCACCCCAGGCTCTGCCGCCAAAGGA
>JAZKAZ010000134.1:0-9466 GCA_040388845.1 Chlamydiota bacterium
ATTTCCATCTGGGTAATGTGTCGAACAGCCTCCCATTCGGCCAAAGTTTTTTCAAGGGCGTCTTGAACAGAGAGACCGGTTCCTTGATGTTTTTGCAATTGGAATTGAAACCACTCATCGCACCCGAGCATTTGAACGGGAACGAGAAGGGTGTCATCAATATCGAGAAGAATCAAGGTCTCGGGCGTAATTTCAGAAATAAGCTCATCGAAATGAGCCACGTCTTTAATCTCCGCAAATAAAGGGAAAATGCTCAGGCACAAATAGAGCCTCAGCCAACACAGTTTTTTTTTCATATTTTTTCTTATCCTATCTGTTTTAGAATGCAAAAAAAGCTTAAGAACCGATCTCGATAAAATTTTTCGTCGGTTTTCTGGATTATTTTATCGAGATCGGTTCAAGGGATTAACCTTGTTATCGCTATCTAGACAACACCAACTGGTTCGAATCACCATTTTTGCAAATATTCTCACTTGGTATGAGTTTTCACTTTATATCCAATTTGCCCCTCTTTTTGGAACTTTATTCTTTCCCCATGCAACGCCTGCAGCCTCTCTGATCCATGTGTTTTTTATTTTTGCGCTCGGATTTTTAGCAAGGCCCATAGGAACTCTCGTTTTTAGCCATATCGGGGATAAATTGGGACGGAGAATGGCGTTGATTTCTTCTGTAATGCTCATGACTATTCCCTCTTTCTTCATTAGCATCATCCCAACCTACGCCTACATTGGCCTGGCAGCTCCCCTTTTAATGGCATGCATGCGGCTGACCCAAGAATTTTCAACCGGCGGCGAATATGTGGGGACGATGTGCTATCTCTATGAGATCTCTAATAAATCCCTTCGAGGCTACATGGGGAGTTGGACTTTTTTTGGATCGCAGCTGGGTTTGATTCTGGGAATTTTCGAGTTCCTCCTTTTAGATGCGTTTGTGCCGGCTGCCTATTTAAGTGACTTCGGGTGGAGAATTTCTTTTTTTCTAGGGGGACTGCTTGGATTGATCGCGTGGCAACTGCGCCGTCATTTGACAGAGACGCCCCTTTTTGAAACAGAGAGAACAGAGGGAAAACTGCCTAAAAGGCCGGTTTTGGAATCTTTGCAAATTCACAAAATGGGGATTGTAAAAGCCTTTTTTCTCTCCGCTGTCACATCTGCCGGCTGGTATCTCATTTTTGTTTTTTCTCCGGCCTATACAACTCAATTCTTAGGATTTTCAAGAACGGATCAGCTTTTAATGAATGGGGCGATCCTTTTATTATCTACCCTTTTTCTTCCCTTATTTGGATTTTTAGCCGATCTGGGTCATAAAAAAGTTCTTTTTATTTCGAGCGTAATCGGCACGATTTTCGTATCTTACCCTCTTTACTTATCTCTTCTCAGCTCCTCTCCAAAAACATTTATTCTTCTCGAAATCATCGCAACTCTTTTACTCACTATCCAATTTGCACTGATCCCATCCATTCTCTGTGATCTATTTCCTCTGCGTGTTCGTTATTCTTGCGTGGGGATCGGATATAATTCGTGCAATCTTGTTTTTGGAGGACTTGCACCCATAGTGGCTCTTTCTCTCCTTGAAAAAAATGGACAAATGCTCCTGCCTGCATTTCTTTTAATCGGAACTGCACTTCTATCTCTGGCAGCTTTTTTGACTGTAAAAGAAAAAGAGCTATGAGAATTTTGTTTTTTCTCGGCTTTGTCCTTCCTGTTTTTTGTGTTGAAAAAGTCCCGAGCCTTTCCGATCTGTCCGATGAGCGTCCTTTAAGCAGTATGGAGCGCACTTCCATGACAGGAGATTGGAATGGGGCGCGGCAAAAGGCCAAAGATGCCGGTGTAGAGATCACGGCATCTTATGCCAACGATTTGCTCGGCAATCCGGTGGGAGGAAAAACCCAAGGATTTGCCAATGCCGGCTCATTTGGCTTAAACCTCTCCTTCGATCTACAAAAGATTGCGAAAATCTACGGATTGAATCTATTCACTTCGTTTGTAGTCCGCCATGGGGTCAATCTCTCGCGCAGATACATAGGAAATCAATTCAATGCAGCCCAGCTTTATGGCAGGGAAACCTATCTATTGAATGAGCTCTATTTGAAAGAGACTCTTTTTGATGGTAAATTTGTTTTAAAGGGAGGAAGGCTCAATGCAGGCTATGACTTTTTAGTCTCCCCCCTCTATGCAAATTATGTGAATAATTCGTTTTTTCCGAGTCCAGTTTCTATTTTCTTTAACACATTATTTACGACTTACCCAAATGCCACTTGGGGGGCCTACACTCAAGTCAAGCCCCATCCCACGCTTCTTCTAAAATTTGGACTCTATAACCACACCTCTACAATATTTAGAAACAAATACCATGGAGCCTATTTTCCTTTTAAATCCACGCAAGGACTCATGCTCATGTCTGAATGGGCCTACCTTTTGAATCAACGATCAGACGATTTAGGGTTTTCTGGAAATTATCGGATCGGCGCTTACTATATCACGGGAAAAGTGCCCTCATTCGAAGGAGGCTTTCAAAGGGGCAATTTTGGCACCTATTTGCTGCTCGATCAAACTATTTATCAGAAAAGAGGAACCACACGCAAAGTCACTCCGTTTGCTGCCCTATTATTTGCACCCAATAAAAACAAGAACCGCTTCCCTTTTTTTCTCTCCAGCGGAATTGTTTTCAATGGGCTTGTGCCTCACCGCGAAAACGATTCTTTTTCTCTTGGAGTTTCTTATGGCGCCCATAGTTCGAAACTGCGGAGTTTGCAGAAAAAAGCGGGCGATCTGCAGCAAACATTTGAGTCGATCGTAGAGCTCAATTATTGGGCCCAAATTACCCAATGGCTGGCGCTGACTCCCGATGTTCAATATGTGATCCGTCCTAACGGATATAAGACAATTCAAAATGCTCTCGTAGTGGGCGTGCAAATTATAATGAATCTTTAGGTTGACTCAAGATTTGTTTTTTAGTATCCAGGGAAGATGATTAGGGGTTGCCGTGGCTGCTTTCCGAAAATTTAGTTTTTTGCTCTTCTCTTTGCCCCTTCTCGTTGAGGGAGCGACGATCGTTGTAAATAGCAACGCCGATACCAATGCGAGCGGAACGCTTCGATTCGCAATCATTAATTCTTCTTCCGGAGACACTCTCGATTGCACAGCGGTTGGAAACTCTGTCATGAACACCATTACTCTCACAAGTCCTCTTCCTGCAGTCAGTCACAGTGTCATGATCATTAACAATGGAAGCTCTCCCGTAACGGTCGATGGCACTCTCGTAAAGCACTACCAAGCTTTTTCTGCAGCTGCAGGAACTCTTTCTATACAGAATTTTCACATCCTCAATGCAGGATCCCAAGGCGGCAATGGCGGCGCTGGATTCGGCGGAGGCGGAGGCGGAGTAGGTGGAGGGGGAGGTCTCTATGTTCACAATGGCACAAATGTAAGCCTTACTAATGTCCAGTTTCTGATGAACCAAGCGGTCGGTGGCGCTGGGGGAAATGGCAATGGACTTGGGGGTGGAGGCGGAGGCGGGGGCGGTTTTGCCGGAGGGCTGGGAGGAGTGAATGGACTCACGGGAGGCGGGGGCGGGGGCGGTGGAAATAGCGGCGCCGGAGAAGGGGGTCCCGCAGGAGGAGCGGCAAGTCCTGCACCTCCTTTGGCTACTGGCACCTATGGCGGGGCCGGAGGAGGCGGTACTAGCTTTTCTGGCGGTAATTCGGGAGGCGCCCCGCTTCCTACAACTGCTTTTACAGGCGGTGCCGCAGCGGGAAGCAATGGGGGTGGCGGCGCAGGTGCAGGTGGCGCTGGAGATCCTGCCAGTGCAACCTTTGGGGGCACAGGCGGTGTAGGGATTGGGACTGATGGTACCTTTGGCGGCGGGGGCGGGGGAGGCGCTGGCAATGCAGGGAGTGCTGGCGGCGCGGGGACGGGAACCGGCGGCGGCGGCGGTGCTGCAATAGGAGCTGCTGCTCTTGGCGGCGCTGGGGGAACAAATGGCGGTGGCGGCGGCGGGAGTCAAGGAACCGGTGGGAAAGGGGGCTTCGGCGCAGGCGGTGGAGGAGGAAATCTCGCTGGAGGTACGACTCTCTTCGGAGGAGGAGTCGGCGGAACAGGAGCCGTCGCTGGCGGCGGCGGCGGCGCTGCCTTAGGCGGCGCCATCTTCATCCAAAATGGAGGCACACTCACAATCGGCGACGGCTTTGGCGCAACCGGAAATGTCGTAACAGGGGGCACTGCCGGTGCAGGCGGAGGCGCTACCGCAGGGCAGGCGCAAAGCCCCGATATTTTCGTAAGATCGGGAGGCAGCCTTATTTTTAATTTAACACTCACCTCTGTCACAGTTGGATCTGCCATCAATAGCGATCAGGGCGCAGGTGGCGGAACCGGCGGCGGCTTGACCCTGCAAGGGACCAAACTACTCACCTTATCTGTTCCAAACACCTATTCAGGCGGCACCAATATCCAAGGGGGAGTTCTGAATGCAGTCGCAGATAGCTCGCTTGGAAATCCTCCAGATGGGCTCACAATCACAACCGGCACATTTCAAGCAGGCGGCAGCTTTTCAAGCCCGCGTACAATTTCTCTTCTTGGCGCAGGAATAATCGACACAGCAGGCAACAACTTAAGCCTTTCAGGAGTCATTTCTGGCAGCGGAGGGTTCACAAAAATAGGAACCGGGACATTGACTCTCAGTGGAGTCAATACGTTCGCAGGCGGCACAACCGTAAACGGAGGCACTCTGAGTATCCCCGCTGACACAGCGCTCGGAAACGCCGCTGCACCTCTTGCGCTGAATGCATCCACTTTGCAAATCACAGCCTCGATCACTTCTGCTCGCACAATTTCTCTCACGGGCGCAAATATCATCGATCCGCAAGTCAATACCGTCACTCTATCTGGCCCAATCAGCGGCGCCGGTTCTTTTACGAAAGTAAATGGCGGCCTATTGATTTTATCGGGAACCAATTCCTATAGCGGAGGAACTGTAGTCAATGGAGGTACGCTCCAAGGAGATACAAACAGCCTCCAAGGCTCCATCCAAGACAATGCGACGCTCATTTTTAATCAGTCTTTTAGCGGGACATACGCAGGGGTTCTCACCGGGAATGGGCAATTGACAAAACAGGGAGCCAGCACAATTCAATTCTCCGGTCAAAGTCCTGCATTCACAGGTCCTACTCTCGTATCGCAAGGGACACTCAACGTTACCGGCTCTATCGCAGGATCTTCTCTTGTCACAGTTGCTCTCGGGTCAACTTTAAGCGGGACTGGCACAGTCGGGAGCGTAAGCAATAGCGGACAAATCACCCCTGGAAATTCAGGAGTAGGAATTCTTACGGTCAATGGAACACTCAGTCTTGCGGGCACATCCAATGTCAACATCGATATCGCTCCAACGGCTGCAAGCCAGATCAATGTCGCAGGCACTGCAATGTTGAATGGAGCGCTCACCATAATCCCCACTCCTGGATTTTATGGCCTCAATGCTACCTACACCATTCTTACTTCAGCAGGACTTGGATTCTCCACATTTAGTTCCCCTCCCACCTCTACCGATCCGAATTTCGTTCCCACAGTCTCTTATACTCCTACCAGCGTGATCCTTTTCGTCAAAGTCGTAAACCCATTTCTCTTCTTTCCATTCAGCAATGAAAATACGCGGAGCGTAGGCAATAATATTGGGGAGTTAAATACACTCAATCTGGTGACGCCCGATCTCTTAAGCGTCGTCGATTCTTTTGCAGGACAGAGTGTCTCTGCAATCAATAACGCGCTCGATCAGATGCACCCTGCGCAATACAGCGCTCTTGCAGAATTCCAAGCAGAAGTAGGCGGCCAACTGATCTCTCTTTTTCACCGCAAGCCCTACTTGCGCTGCGGGGGCTGCTGCGAGAGCGGCTGGCGAATTTGGGCAGAGCCTTTTGGCAACGCGCTTGAAGAAAAAAATCGAGGCGAGGAAATTGGTTTCATCGTCAACACAGCGGGGATCGCAGCCGGATTGGACAAGGCTTTTTTCGATTGCTGGACGATTGGAATCGGCGGCGCCTGGGATAGCGCGCATCTCAAGTGGGATGACAAAAGAAAAAATGACGACCCGACTTTTGTCGTAAACCGGCATCGAGGCCATGCAGACATCGAAGGATATTACGGTGCGATTTACACCGATTATCAATCAGACAATTTTTACTTAGGCGCAGCTTTCACTGCAGGCAAAGATTCCTACGACACCCTTCGGCACATTCAGTTTTTTACAACGGACAGGCAAGCAAAAGCAAACTACCACGCACTGGATCTGGTCGGAGGACTCACAACTGCCTATTTTTTCGGATCTCCAGTCTGTCTTGTCTATCCTTATGCCAATGTGGATCTCCTGTACCTAAAAGCAGATTCTTTCAATGAACAGGGGGCGTCTGGACTCGATCTCAACGTCCACTCCTATCGCAGCACTACGCTCCGAAGCGAGGCGGGACTTGCTTTGCAGGTACAGGATACCAATGCCGATGAAACGATGTGCATTTCTCCCCTTTTCGCTTTCGGCTGGGTAATGCTTTATCCCATTCACAGAGATTCCTATACTTCCACTTTTGCCGGAGAGCCCATTCCTTTCCGGGTGAAGGGATGGGACCGCACTTGGCAACTGCTTTCTCTGAATTTTGGATTGACGATCAATTATCGATCTTTTGGGCTCTCTCTTGAATACAATGTGCAAGTATCGACAGACTCCGACACCGCATTTTATGACCAGAGAGGGGGGATTCGCCTCGACTGGAAATGGTAAAAATTATTTGACTCTTCCGCAAAAAATCGCCCCAATAAAAATGGGCGATTAAAAATCAAATTTACGATTTAGCCGACTTTCGGCTTGCGGTTCAGATAATTTTCTTGATAACCATTGATATCATCGCTGTGAATGACCCAAGCAGCGCCCTTGCGAGATGCTTTTAAAAGACCCACGCGTGTTGCGTAATAAATCTTTTGTGCTGGCACATTCAATAATCTAGCGGCCTGATTGACTGAATAATATCCTTTATGATTATCAAATAAAAGTTCGCCGTCAAACATCGACTTTGTACGGGAATATTTATTTCTACGATACTCTTCAAGATCATCCAAATGAATCGTCCAACGGGTCGAATCCTTGGTTGCCTTCAATTTTTTTTGCTTAATTGCAACATAGATGGCCTGACGGGTAACGTTATTGATACGAGCCGCTTCAGTAATCGAAACTACCTTAGCTCCATCTCGCGTCTGTACCTGTGCTTGGCCCCACGCTATTTCTTTTTCCATGGTCCTTTCTCCTAATAATAAAATTTAACTTTAAATCATTATTAACATCTTAATCGGTTCAATTCAAAAAATCTTTAGATAAGATTGTTATTTTTCCTATTTCTAATACTTTTCTTTCTTTAAGTAACGATTATTTCATATTATCGAGTTGAAATCAATCCTTTTCTTAATTCCGGCAGATGAGAATTTTAGATTTTCTCAATTTTTTGCGCTATATTTTATAACTTTTTCATTATCAACAACTTATTTTCAAAAAAATCTATTGGCTAACAAACCTCCTATTTCGCTATAGTCTGGATCTTGCGTGCCGTGGCCAGGGTTTTGGGCCCCAGATTTGCAACTCAATGAAACTCAAGGTGCTCATGCTCCGAAAAGGCCTTTTCTTATTCCTCCTTATTTTCGCTACCTGTCTCGAGTGCAAGCCTCCCCAGCTCTCTCCCCGCGATGTAAAAGTCAAAGTGGAAGAGATCCTAAAGGCCCATGCGTGCTATAAGGTTTTAAATGCAGAGATCTTAGAAAGGACCATACAGAATTTTATTGAGGAATTGGACCCCACCAAGACCTACTTCATCGAAGAAGAAATCAGCCAGTGGCTCCACCCCTCAGAGGTTCTGCTTCAAGGAGCCTTGGAAGGGTTCAAAAATAGCAACTTTTCTATTTTTCAAGACATCCACCTCGCCTTCATTTCAGCCATTGAACGAAGGAATGCGCTAGAGGCCACCCTTATAAAAAGCGAGCTGCCAGCAGGAGTCAAGGGAGAGGAATTTAGAAATCTGACTTGGGCAATCAGCCAAGAAGACCTCGCAAATCGGCTTCTGCGGATTAAATCCCTTCAATTAGAGGCCGCTGAAAAGTTGGGAGATGAAAGCAAGGATCTCTTCGTACATCGCCTCCAAAAAAGAAGACTGCACCGAGAACTTGAATTGATGGGGAACAACACGGCAGACGAACGGCTTAAAATCACGCTCAGCTACATTTTAAAAGCCTCTACGACTGCGCTCGATTCCCACACCAATTATTTCACTCCAAATGAAGCCAACCAATTTATGATCCAGGTCCAGCAGCGCCTCTTTGGAATCGGCGCTCAGCTCAGAGATGACCTCGACGGTCTTTCCGTGATCCGGATTTTAGAAAATAGCCCCGCAAGCGAAAGCCGCAAACTGAAAATCAACGACAAGATCATTGCCGTAGATCACGAGCCAGTGGTGGGCATGGATATCATCGAGGCTGTTGAATTGATCCGAGGAGAAAAAGGGACGCCAGTTCTTTTGTCTCTTTTGAGAGAAAGCGGGGATGGGGAAGAAAGACAGACTGAAAAATTTGAGATTGAACTGATCCGAAATGAGGTCGTCCTTGAAGAGACTCGTCTAGAGACCAGCTTCGAGCCATATGGCGATGGAGTCATTGCGCACCTCCGTCTTTATTCTTTTTATCAAGATCCAAAAAGCTCCTCCGCAACAGACATCCGAAAGGCGCTCGAGCAGATCAAAAAAGATCACAAGCTAAAAGGGGTCGTCCTAGATCTCCGCAGCAATGCAGGAGGCCTTCTCACTCAAGCAGTGAATGTAACGGGACTTTTCATCAACAAGGGAATCGTCGTTTCCATTAAAGACCATACAGGCAAAATTCAACACTTACGAGAAGTGGATGGGAAGCCGGTCTGGGAAGGCCCTCTTTTTGTCTTAGTGAATCGGGCAAGCGCCTCTGCTGCCGAAATCGTTGCACAAACGCTCCAAGATTACGGCAGAGCGCTTGTCATCGGCGACAAAACTACGTTTGGCAAAGGATCTTTTCAAACCTTTACGCTCGACCCCATCAATAATCCAAAAGTAAATCCGCAAGGCGAGTATAAAGTCACGCGCGGCATCTACTACACCGTATCAGGCAAAAGCCCCCAGCTGACCGGCGTAACATCCAATATCGTCATCCCCGGCATTCTCTCCGAGCTAGATATTGGAGAAAAATTTGCCAAATTCCCTCTAAAAAATGATGAAATCGACCCCCATTTCGAAGATGACCTCTCGGACATCTCCCCCTTCCACAGGATCCAGCTAGGACCCATGTATAAGTACAATCAACAAGTCAAATTAGCCACCTATGAGCCTTACTTAGATCTGCTGCAAAAAAATTCAAAATCGCGAATCGACTCAAACAAAAATTACCAAAGTTTCTTCACCGAGCTGCAAAAAAAG
>JAZKAZ010000135.1:0-2006 GCA_040388845.1 Chlamydiota bacterium
GTTCGTGCCTAGTGTATTCTTGACCCCCGCATTGTTTGCTATTCTACCAAAAAAGGGGTTGCTATAACATGAGTTTATGTTCACGCGCACAAAAATTGTTTGTACTATTGGCCCGGCCGTTGCCACCTACGAGAAAATGCTTGAATTGATCGATGCCGGCATGAATGTCGCCCGTTTGAATTTCAGCCATGGGACGCATGCGGAGCATCTGGTCAATATCAATCATTTGAAAAAGGCGCGGCAAAAAACGAATCGTCCCTTGGCCATCATGCTCGATACGCATGGGCCCAAAATCCGCGTTGGCAAACTGCCTGGCAATGCAATTTCTTTGAAACCAAAGCAGCGCTTCAAATTGGTGGGGGGCCAGAGCGGGCGCGCAGATGAGATTCCCATTCATCCGATTGAGGTGATTGAGGCGCTCAATGTGGGTATGAAAATTCTTTTTGACGATGGGTATATCATTTCCGAGGTCGTGGAAAAGGGGACTGCGGGGGCGGTGATTGAAATCCAAAATTCTGGGATTTTGAAGAGCGGCAAGGGAGTCAATATTCCCGGCGCCCTCATCCCGCTTCCAGCACTTACAGAGGGGGATATTGAAGATATTAAATTTGGCTGCATCCATGATATCGACTTGATTGCAGCCTCCTTTATCCGCTCGGCCCATCATGTGCTCACGATCAAAGAACTTCTGGCCAAAGAGGGAAAGTCTGAGATTTTGGTCATTGCAAAGATTGAAAGCACGCAGGGGATTGAAAATTTTGATTCGATTGTCCAGGTGGCAGATGGAATCATGGTCGCAAGAGGCGATTTGGGAGTAGAGGTCGATCTTGCCCTGGTTCCGAAATATCAAAAGATGATGATCCGCAAATGCTACCAAGCTTGTAAACCGGTGGTGACGGCAACGCAAATGCTCGAGTCGATGATTTCAAATCCCCGTCCTACCCGCGCGGAGGTCTCTGATGTCGCCAACGCCATTTACGATGCGACGTCTGCCGTCATGCTTTCGGGAGAGACCGCGGTGGGACAATATCCGATTGAGACCGTGCGCCGCATGCGCAGTATTATCCAAGAGGCCGAGAGCGATTTCAATTATCATGAATTTTTCGATCAGCGGACGAGCAGAGATTACCACGATGTCTCATCTGCAGTTGCTGTTGCAGCTGTAAAAACGGCCTATAGCGCGAATGCAAAGGCGATTTTTGCCTTCACAACAAGCGGCCAAACAGCTCGGCTCCTTTCCCGCCTGCGTCCCTTTATGCCGATCATCGCAGTTACCTCAAGTGAGAAAAATTACCATCAGCTGGCCTTTAACTGGGGCGTCATTCCAGTTCTTTGCGAAGAGTGCAGCAATATCAAACAGGCATTTTCTGCAGCCAGTTCCTTTGCACAAACGAACGGCATCATCTCTTTTGGCGATGTGGTAGTTGTGACTGCGGGCGCTCCCTTTGGCAAGAAGGGATCTACGAACATGATGATGGTTGAAAGCATTGGAGAGGTCCTTGTGCGCGGCCACAAAGGATTTGGCCCCAAAGTAAAAGGAATTGTGACTTTTATTTTAGCGCCGGAAGGATACGGCCCCGATTCCTTTGAGGGGCGTCTTGTCGTGATTTCCCGCTGTGATAATACGTTCCTTCCCATTTTGAAAAAGGCTCGCGGCGTCATTTTGCAAAATTCAATCGGCGATAGCGCGTCAGAAAAATTCGCAGCTCTTGCTGCCAAGACATTTGAAATTTCGGTGATGAGCAGAGCCGACGGCGCCATGTTGATTCTAAAAGAGGGAGAAGAGGTGACTCTCGATCCCCAAAGAGGGCTGATCTACCGCGGCGTTGAAAATTCAGACTCCTGTCCTCTATTGTCCATTTGATTTCTTGTAAATATTTTAGTACTTTGGAGTAAAAAATTCTTCAAGGCTATTATGCGAAAAAAAAATCGATGCTGGATCTCTCTCTTCCTTTTGGTTTCTGCACCCCAACTTTATGCCAATCCGGAAGGGTTTCAGATCATTG
>JAZKAZ010000136.1:0-1866 GCA_040388845.1 Chlamydiota bacterium
AAAGAGCTCTGTGCCTTCCCGTCTTTTTTTCTATTCTTGTTTGAATCGTTCCCTGGCCGCGGCACCAGCCATGATTTGGCTTATCCAAGTCAAAAAATTCTCCCTTCCCAAGCGCAATTTCCGCATGGGTATAGGGCATGCCGTTAAAAATCAGACAGAGAATAGACTTTATCTTGACAATCAGTGCCTTCAAAAGAGATCTTTTCCCGATGATTTTCAGAGAAAGAAGGTAAGCTTTTGGATCGGTAATAATCACAGAGCCTGCTGGAATTTCATCTCCTCTGAAAGGAACGTGCTGGTTGTTTGAATAGGCGGCAAACCTGCGTTGATGGGAATCTGCCTGAATCCATCGAACGATGCGACCGCGATTATCTCCATCTGCTCGCAATGCCCAATCGGCTAGATTCATGCCATTTGCTTTATCTGAAAGCCCAGCTAAATCCGATGTGAAATTTTTATAGTCCTCAGAGTTTTTTTTCAGGCTCTTTGCCCAGGAACTATTGACAATTTTAGCCTGCACCTTAAGTAGTGTTTGCAGAGCGGGAAGCGCCTCATCGAGATTCTGATTCAACTCAAAGCTCTGATTCAAGAAGGCAATTCTTCCCTTAACTTCTCCATAAAATTCCTTAAATGCCCGCCTGTCTCTCGCACCCCAACCGCCATTAAACAGCTCTTTTACGGCAAAGACCCCTCGATCGATCAGTCGATTTAACGAAACCACAGCTCCGGATCTAAATGTGTCAGAAGGAGAGAGATGCTCTAAAGCGGAAAGCGCGTTGATTCTACCGGCCATAGTGAAAAACCTAAATAAAAAATTATTTGATGGACGAGATTAAAAACAAAAACTTCCGGGAGATTTTGTACAAACAACTCAGATTTGTCAAGATTTTCTTAAGATGCGAGCTAAAATTGGGCGTCCACCCTATACAGTGGGCGGACTTGTTAAATAAAAGGGTTGGAAGAATTTCGATTTCAAGAAGTCAGCCGGCTTCACGTTTTGATCGACCTTATTGAACTCTTGCCCAATATCGATTCCATATTTTGAGAAAAGAGCACTTACAGTTCCGGAGCAGCCATATCTTTTAATCCCGGGCTGCCAAGCAGCGGTAGAATCATAATCGGAGGTTCTTTTTATTTTTATCCCAGTTTTAAGGATATCCCAAATGCTTGCTTTCACCAAAGGGGCGCTCGCGCGAGCCTCGCGGTCAATCATTGCCCACAACTCCTGAAAATTCTGAACAGGCAGCTCTGGGAATCGTTCGTTGTGGGCCTCTACCATGGCTTTTTGATTGGGCTGCACAATCGTGGCGTAATAAAGAACTCTATGCTTTTGAAGAACTCCTTCCTGCAAGGAAGGAGATTCTCCGCTCCGGTAAGGGGGATGGCCAAGTTCCTTGCCGCAAATGGAGAGATAGCTCGCTTGACCCGGGCCTGTTGGACCGGGATTGCGCTGAGCTGCCCGTTCAATTTTACCTGCCCGTTTCTTTTCCTTTCTTACTTTAATCATTCCCTGGCCTTGCAAACAATTGTCTTTTGCCTTGTCCAAATCAAAAAATTCTCCATCCCCAAGTGCAATTTCGGCGTGAGTATGAGGCATTCCATTGAAAAAATGGCAAAGGAGCGACTTTATTTTGACAACAATTGATTTCCAAAGAGGCTTTTTTCCGCTAATTTTTAGAGCAAGAAGAAACGCATTGGGATCAGTGATGAGCACAGAGCCCGCCGGAATTTCATCTCCTCTATAAGGGACATCTGAGGTATTTAAATGAGCAGCAAATCTTCGCTGATTTGAATCTGCCTGAATCCATCGAACAATTCTTTTTCGATTGTCTACATCAGCTCTCAGCGCCCATTCAGCAAGATTAA
>JAZKAZ010000137.1:0-6113 GCA_040388845.1 Chlamydiota bacterium
AAAAATTTATATGAATTGTCTTTTTTGAAACCACTCACTAGAATCACCGCCCTTGTTAAAACTCAAAAAATTTAGGAGATTTTCATGTCTTGCACACCTTTTACAACTCTCTCGCAAGTTTCAATTCCTTCTTGGATGTTTAGTCAAGGGCCTTCCCTCAAGGAATTCAAAAAAATGCCGTTTTCTGAGCAGTGTAGAAAAGCCCTAGAAACACTCGATTCAGATTATTTGCAGACAATTCTCGATTCCATAGACGACACTCTCGATATCACAAATTTAATTCCGCTCTTCAGAAAAGCTCTCGACACCAAAGATACTGGCGCGCTAAAGATCCTTTGCGGCTCGAAAATTTTGCAAGAGCATCTCTTCACTATGTCGTACGAAGAGGAAGATTCCCTGCATATAAGATACAAAGTACATTCAGATCCCCGGATAGCAAATCAAGTCACCTTTTTACTTCCCTTTAGTCGCGACCTAGCAATTCCAGACAAGATTTCAAGAGTGGAAAAATACCGATTAAATAGTCATTCCTTAAACAAGATTATTGGCTCTAAAGAATATGAAAACCCTGATCGTATTCCCTATACATTTGAGGGCAGAATTTGGAAAGAAGTTGGAGACACCTTCTTTGGCTATCTTTGAGCTTTTTATACCGCGCACACTGTAAGTTATGTGAATTTTGGCAGCAGTTTTTTTTCGCTTCAGCAGAGTCGCGGAGATCTTTAAAAATGCACGGGTGTGCTTATGATGTTTTTGCCACACGCTCAAAAGAGTGCAGACAAAAACAAAAGCTGCTAGCGTAGAAAGAAATCAGTTTGCTATATTCGGTTTTGATTTTCTGGAGGAAAACCATCATGCGTTATCTATCTGCATCATTGCTGGCTTTGAGTCTTTTCGGCTGCAGCCGCAACAACGACGAAATGAGCCGTTTCCATGAAGATGGGAGAGCAAAGCCTGTCGTTGCCGTAGCTTCCATGATCGATACCACATCCTTCGATACCGCTTGGAGCCTCTCGGAGGAGTTCACTTCGATGATTGTCGGATCTCTTTCCAAAAGCGGAGAGCTTTTTGTTGAGGGGACAGACGATGATTCTTTTGTGGAAAACCCTTTTGGAACAGATCTCTCGTGGGTCAAACACGAATTTCAGTCGAAAGAGTTTGCCGTTTTCCTAGAACTGGTTGAACATGAAGCAGCTCCTGTCATCAGATCCAAAAAAAATGTCTCTCATCAAGAACTTTCGGTTAATTTAAATATGGCCGTCCGAGTCCGCGTCATCGATTTGCGCGGAAGCCAGCCAAAAATCGTTCTTCAAGAGATGGTAAGAGATAGCTACTTCATTCCAAAAACACTTCTGCCGACCGATTATTCAGAAGCCGTTTGGGGAACTGCTGAATATCGAAAATCTCCCATGGGCATTGCCCATTCTCAACTCGGCAGAGAAATTGCCAATCGGATTTCCGAATATATCCTCTTGGCAAAAAGTAGATGAGCCCTGAACTTGGGAGCGCTTTGGCAACAGGCGCTCTTTCAGCCTTAATTCTTTGGATTGCGTGGCAAAGAGGATTTTTCTTCTACTGCAAGGAAAATATCACAGCGGCAGTCCCGATTCGTTTCCTCAATGTAGCCGTCGTTTTTATCATTTATTTTTTAGTTAATTTTTTCTCCTCTTCTTTTTTCGTCTATTTTTTAAAAACCCAGATCCATGCCAATTATGTCGCCTTTGCAGCCTGGTTTAATTTCGGAGCGTCTTTTTTGGTGTTCTGCTCCCTTGCCCTTTATTGGATGACGCTCTCTGAAAATTTGAGGATCGGCATTTTGGGCAAAAAAAATGAAATAGGCAATGATGTTCGGTTTGCCTTGTTTGCATGGATGATTTCTTTTCCTCTGGTTCTTTTCTTAAGCCAGTTGCTTGAGCTATTGGTCTATCACCTGTTCAATGTGACCAAACTCCCCGATCAACTCGCTGTCCATTTTCTGAAATCGACATTTGAGCATCCTCTTTATCTACTTCTTGCGACGGCCTCGATCATTGTCCTTGCCCCTCTCATTGAGGAGACTCTTTTTCGAGGATTTTTGCAAACATTCATCCGGCAGCATCTAGGCAGAGGCCAAGCGATTTTTATCACTTCCGTCTGTTTTGCTTTTTTTCATTATTCCGGAGATCAAGGTTTAGGAAATATTCCCATTATCGGCTCTCTCTTTGTCTTATCTCTCTTCTTAGGCTTTTTGTATGAAAGGCAAAACTCATTATTTGCGCCCATTGCCCTCCATGCCTCCTTCAATGCAATCAGCGTGCTGAATCTCTATTTCTTGGGGGGCTTCACGGGAGGAATATGAGGGATTCACCAATGCCGCTCTCTTTAAAATCATTTGGTTTATCTGATATTGGCTTGACCCGATCCAATAATGAGGATGTCTGGGTAGCCTGTCCTGAAATTGGTTTCTTTGCGCTCGCAGATGGGATGGGTGGCCACCAGGCGGGAGAAGTGGCTGCGAAAGAAGCTCTAGAAAACCTAACGGCGTCTGCCCAAAAGATCAAGAGTAGAGATTGCATGGAGTTGATCATTGAGCTCCGGCATGCGATCGAAAAAGCAAATAGCTGGGTTTACCAGTTAGGAAAAGAGTCCCAACTACTCAATGGAATGGGCACAACCCTTTGTTGCATGCTGTGGAATGAAGAGATGGTCATCTACGCTCATGTGGGAGATAGCCGCATTTATCGTCTTCGCGAGCAAAAACTCGAGCTGCTGACGCGAGATCACTCTCTTTTTGCAAAATGGCTTGAAACCGGAAGACTTGCCGAAGAGTGCGAAACTCCTTTCCCCTATAAAAATGTGATCACCCGGGCCATTGGAACAGCAGCCAGGGCCAATCCAGAAATCGCCGTTTCCACCTACCATCCAGGCGATGTTTATTTTCTTTGCACAGATGGACTCTCCGACGTTCTTTCTTTGCTTGAGATGGAAAAAATTTTAAACCGTTCCCCCGATCTAGAAAATGCATCTAAACGACTGATTGAAAAAGCCAAAATTAAAGGCAGTTCTGATAATATTACGATTCTTATGGTTCAATCAGAGACTAAAAATGCAGCGGATCTATCTCGATAATAATGCGACCACAGCTCTCGATCCAAGGGTATTTAAAGCGATGCTGGCCGACTTAAGCGGTCCGCCTGCCAATCCCTCCAGCATCCACTGGGAGGGACAAATGGCCCGAAACCTCCTCTCGAAGGCAAGAGCTACCCTAGCATCCTTTTTTTTGGCAAAACCTGAAGAAATCATTTTCACCTCCGGCGGCACAGAGGGGATCAATTTTTTCATCCGGGGCCTGAAATCCAAGGGGCATGTCCTAACCACCGCAATCGAGCATTCCGCAATCTACAGAACCCTCCAGACCCTGGAGGCGCAAGGGTTAGATGTCACTTATTTACCCATAGGTCTTTGGGGAGCCCCAACTCCAGAGGAGATCGCCCATGCCATCAAACCCACAACTCAAGCGATTTTTTTATCCCCATCCAATGGAGAAACGGGCGTAAAAATTGATTTAAACGGGATTTCTGAGGTAGCAGAGAAAAAAGGGATCCCTCTATTTTTAGACGCTGTTTCCTATGTGGGCAAGGAGCCTTTAGTTCTTCCGCTAGGGGTTGCGGGAGTTGCAATCAGCGGCCATAAATTCCATGCGCCGAAAGGCATCGGGGCAGTTTACCTCCGCTCTCCTATGAAAATCGCCCCCTTAATCACCGGTGGAAATCAGGAATACCAAAAACGCTCCGGCACAGAAAATTTAAGCGGTATTTTAGGACTTGCTGAAGCCATCCAAATCCTTCAAGAAAAACACACGGAAATCACGCAGTATCTGAGAGATTTGCGCCTTCACTTAGAGGCAGGGCTTTTCCGTATGATCCCCGATCTTGCAATCAATGGAGAAGGGCCCAAAATCTCAAATGTCTCCAATGTCGCTTTTCTTGGAGTCGATGGAGAGACACTCCTGATGCATCTCGATATGGTTGGAATCTCAGTCAGCCACGGATCTGCCTGCAGCTCGGGGTCGCTCGAACCTTCCCGCGTCCTTACCCAAATGGGAGTGGATCGCAAGACGGCTAAATCCTCGCTTCGGATTTCGCTTAGCCGGATGAATACACGCGAAGAGATCGACCTCTGCATCGAAAAAATGGCCCACATCGTCTCAAAGCTCCGAAAACTAGGCGCCCCTAGATAATCTGTCTAGAACAGGATCCGCTTATTGTGCAATTTCGCTGATTTCTAAAGCGATTCGAATTCGGCAATCTCCGGAGCGCGAAAGTGTCCTAAGGCCGATCTGCCAATCGTATGCCTCATATAAAAGCGCTCCCTTGCAGGCCACTTGAGTGGGGCGGTTGGCAAAAAATAGGCGTCCGCAGAAATTTCCATCGCCTTGGATGAGCTCAATCTTCAAGTCGATTGTTTTAAGGGACGTTTTGATCGAAATTTGGTCTCCTAGTTGAAATACCGTTCCTCTTTTTCCATTGATCCAGAGAGTGGTTTCGGGCGAAATATTGCAAAAAAGCGCTACCTCAAAAAGATCTCCCCTGCTCACTTCGGTCTCTCCGATCAGATCAAAATAAAGCTCTGCCTTTTTCCCCTCGATTTGAATCTCAGATCCTTTAAATGCAGCTAGGCTATGGAGCGTCTCTCCTTTCCAAAGAAGGCGAAAAGCCCCCTCTTTTCCCTGGAGAGAGCAGTCGTCAATATCGGGGAGAATGCATTCGATTGGAAAAAGCGGCGCGCACGCAAGTTGCGCGGAATGATCTCGAATGAGGCGGGAAGAAAAAGCCCCTTCTGCTAGAAGCCATTCAATCAAAGAGGGGCGCGGCTCCCCTTTTTCTTGAGCTGCCCCGAGAGTGGATCCAATAAAGGTCTGTAAACCCCGTTGATAGGGAATGAAAAAGCTCCGAGGCTCTTCACAGATCTGCCGGCTGATGATCCATTCGGCCCACTCCTCTGCAGAAAAATCCGTCGGATCTAGATCGCAAATCTTTTTATTCAAACACGCTTGAAAACGGTGCTCCCAGATAGGATCCAACGGCTTTTCTTCCCGTTTTT
This sequence comes from Chlamydiota bacterium, assembly GCA_040388845.1. Classification (GTDB taxonomy): domain Bacteria; phylum Chlamydiota; class Chlamydiia; order Chlamydiales; family SM23-39; genus JAZKAZ01. Next base: position 5,083 of record JAZKAZ010000137.1, read on the forward strand.
TCACAGAAAATTGGAGCATCTTTTCCAAAGCGCACTCAAGCCTCTCTTTGAGCTCTCCTCCCAAAACATTTCCAAAAAGGCGCAAAAGATGAATAAAAAGAGGAGCTAATTTTAGGGGCAGCAAGGGATTGAAACACCTTGGATAATCATGGATGTAAATCGGGAAATTCCCATTGGGCGCCTGGAAATGGACCAGCCGCTCCAGGATCTCTTTGCCTTCCAAGACCGCATCCGTTGTCTTCAGGCGGAAGAGCGCAAAGGCAAAACAAAAATTTTCATAAATCGGAATGGTGTCGGATGCCGTTTCATCTGAGGGAAATAAGTGGACGAATTTCGTCCGCGCACTCAGCCGTTTGCGTCCTGCCTGAATGGCAAGATCGATCATCCGCATTTGTTTTTTAAGAAGTTCGGCATCGTACATAAGTTTTCACTTTTTTTGTCTTTCCAAGGATACCCGATCCGCCGGCAAGCTTGTACATTTTTCGCATCGGTTTTTTCAAAATTTTCAGCACGTATTTAGATCGCTCTGAAGGATTTCTGCGTAGCCTGGCTTTTTGATTTACAAAACAAACAGGATAAGTGAGTTACGATATACTAAAAAAGTAAAATAGGGAGAGACCTTCCCGAGAATGCAAAAAATAAAATCAGTTTTTACCATCCTTACGATAAATGGACCGTAAAGAAAGTATTAATCTTTTTTCTTGTAGAAATGTCTTGTCTTCGCGTATAAGTGCCTATCTCTTTTTCAAGTTTTCATTAACCGGACCTGCGTCTGCATCAGCCCATAAAGATTAGGGATGACAGAAGCTAGGTCAAAAATAAATACAAGAGGTAATCATGACTCAAACAGCTGCAGTAACTGCCACTAGACCAAGTTGTTTAACCAACGTACAAAACGGATACAATAAAGCTGTTAAATGGACAGCCGGAAACACACTCCGATTTGTCGAAAAGCTAAGCATTGAAAAGCTGAATACAGATCCAGCAGCTCCCGCGCTAACGACTGCTGCTAAAGTCGTTCAATACATGAA
>JAZKAZ010000137.1:6132-20267 GCA_040388845.1 Chlamydiota bacterium
GCGCAGCATTGGTTCTTGTTCCTGCTGCAGGAATCATAGCTCTCGCTTCTGAACTTAAGAAAAAACTGGTTGGAACAATCCCAGCTACAGTGATCCCTTCAACTGCGACTCCCGCAGCTGGCACTCCTGTAGTAGCTCCTGGCACTCCAGTAGTTCAAGGTGCTCCTGTGCCTCCAGCAGCTTCTAGCGTTCCAGTAGTTCAAGGCGCTCCTGTGCCTCCAGTAGTTCAAGGTGCTCCTGGCGCTCCAGTAGCTCAAGGCGCTCCTGTGCCTCCAGCAGTTCAAGGCGCTCCTGTGCCTCCTCCAGTAGCTCAAGGTCTTCCAAGAGTTATAGCCGGTGATTTACTTGAGGGACGAGCTATTAATAATCTGCCAGAAATGGAAGAAGCTTTCGGCGAGAACCAGGCTGGTGGAGTTGATGGTGAAAATCAGGCTAATGAAGTTGATAATGAAAACCAGGTGGATGGTGAAAATGAAGTTCCTGAATTGAACCAAGAAGTAGTTGGGGAAGAAGCAGAAGCTAATAATCAAGAGCCGGATCCAATTGCGCTCCCACCAGTCAGACCTGAGAGAGCAAACAACAACAATAATCACAATAACGCTGGTAGCAAAAAGAATCGCAAGCTTGCAAAGGTTTAAGCCCTAGATCAATGATCTTGGCTATTTAAGTTCATTTGCCCGTGGGGACTTACCCCACGGGTTTTTTGTTTGTCAGAAAATTGATAAATTCCCATAGTGGAGACTATGTTTTTAAAATGGCTTTGCGCAACCTCTCTTTCTTCATCTGAAAACTCAGGGGAGTTTCCTTTGGACGATCTCTCCCCTTCCATCACGCAAATGCCACCAGGGGATTTTGGTGCAGCTTTCGTAAAAATGTTTCTTACGTTGATTGCCCTTGTGATTCTTCTGTTTGGTACTTTTTGGTTCCTGCGAAGATTTGTCCAACAGCGTCTACAGAAAGGGGTCAACCATCAATCGATCCAAATTCTAGAGAAAAGAATGATCAGCCCAAAAACAATGCTTTATCTAGTAGAAGTCGAAAAAAAGAAAATTCTCATCGCCGAGTCCCATTTAGAAATCAAGCGAATTGAAAGTTTTGGCGCCGATTCCAGCGCATCTAAAACAGACGATTGAAATTAGCTGGGCTGAAGTACTTCTACAGGCCCAAGAATGTGCGGGTCGGTCGTCTTCCCATGCGGCTGCATGCAGACTGCGATAAAACTGGTGTAGCGAAAATCTTTGTCTGCAAAGGCTGGCCAAATCCAATTGTCATCTTCCAGATGCATTAAATCTTCCCGAATTGTTTTTTGATGCCAAGCTGCCTCAACCTCTCCCAAGAGCTCCCGCCCTTCTAACGGCTTGAAAATCCCGAAGAGAGCAGAGAACATCATCCCTATGCAATAAAAAGGAGCTCGAACAAGCGTCCAAATCCCGATGAAAATGCATTTAGGCGCAGTCCATGCGACATCGACCAGGAGCTGTTTCACATTTTTCCAATTGGGCGAGCAAACTAAGTTCGCAAAAGAAGTCCCTATGACATTGATCGCAGTCAATGGCGTCCGAACCAAATGAAAAATTTCGTAGGCGCCAAAGTAAACCGCACTTAAAAAAATAAGTCCCGCGCACTTGAGAGAGGTCAGCAGCATTGGTTCATGCAGGAACCTGTTGTTATTTTTCAAATGGACGATTTCAATATAGCTATCTGCCCTTCCATCTCGGTGGCGAAAATGGACGCGGGCCGTAACCCATCCTTTAGGTAAGCGTTCAATTGGAACTTCATTTGAAAAAATTGCTGGACAAGATGGCATGGCAATCAGTGGCTCAAAAAATTTCTAATGTGTGAGGAAGATTATAACCGCCACGCTCTTATCAAGAAAGCACTTTCCATCAGGAATTTTCAATAAAAGAGCAGATGCAATCTGCGGTATAATCGAGATGCTCCTCTGTATGCGCAGATGAGAGAAACCAGGCCTCGTGCGCCGAGGGAGGAATGTAGATGCCGCGCGCAAAAAGATACCGGAAAAAGCGGGCAAATAGCTCCCCATCGAGTTCTTTTAAATCCTCTTTTCGCATCACCTTTCTCACGCCAAAAAATAGGCTGAACATAGATCCCGCCTTTTGGAGGCAGGCATTTGTATTTTTGCGCAGAAGCGCCTCTTGGATGGGTTGAGTCAAACGATGCGCTTTTCGAGAAAGCTCTTCATAAAAGCCCTCTTTTTCGACAGTTGTTAGAGTAGCTAGGCCCGCTGCCATCGCAACTGGGTTCCCAGACAAAGTCCCCGCTTGGTAAACCTGACCGAGCGGCGCTAAACAATCGAGAATTTCGGCCTTGCCGGCAACTGCAGCAGCAGGAAACCCCCCTCCAATTATTTTGCCAAAACAAGTCAAATCGGGACCTACCGGATATTTTTCTTGCGCCCCCTGCAGACTCAATCGAAATCCTGTCATCACCTCATCAAAAATGAGAAGAGCTTCCGCCTTCAATGTCTCCTCTCGGATCATCTCCAAAAAACCAACCTCGGGCGGCACAAGTCCCATGTTTCCTGCAACAGGCTCGACAATGACGGCGGCGATTTGAGAGGCCATCGGATTGGATCTGAAAAAGGAGCGAAATGTTTCAAACTCATTAAAAGGAAAGCAGAGAGTCTCTGCAATCGTGCTCAAATTTACCCCTTTCGAGGTCCCTGCAGAATTAAGACCGGCAGCTCCAGATCCTGCCTGCACAAGCAATCCATCGCTATGCCCATGATAATGCCCTGTAAATTTGATGATTTTTGGGCGTTCTGTAAATCCGCGAGCAAGCCGCATCGCAGTCATCGTCGCCTCGGTTCCAGAAGATACAAATCGGATTTTTTCCACTGAAGGAATCAAATGGACAATCTTTGCTGCAATCCTCTCTTCGATCTCCGTCGCAATGCCAAAAGAGGAACCCTTGGCCACTTGCGCACAGGCAGCTTTGACAACTTCTGGATGGGCGTGGCCTAAAATCAGAGCGCCCCAACTGCAGCAATAATCGATGTAAAAATTCCCATCCACATCTCGAATTGTATCGCCGAGGCCCGACTCTACAATTAAAGGGGTCATTCCAAGACCTTTGAAGGCTCGGACAGGAGAATTGACGCCTCCGGGAATCAGGCGGCACGCTTTCGCGTAAATCGCATCAGATTGTGTTCTCATAGGGAAGGATTATAAAAGAAAAAAAGATATACCACAATCGGGACCAAAATTCGGTGGTCATAAACATGTAATGCTCAGATCTAGAAAAAAACAGGATCCGCTTCGCGGGCAGGATGAAAGAGAAATGCTTTTTTATCCTTTATCCTGCCCGCGAAGCGGATCCTGCTTAAAACTATCTTCATTCTTAGCCTTACCAGATCAATTCGTATACAATAAATTGTTATATTAACATATGTTTTCGTAGCATTTAAAAACATATTACATTAAAATATAGTAATATTAAATACAGGCAATTGTATATGTCTTCAATTAGCGACGATTTTATATCATTTACAGATTATAAAATTGATTATAACAATTGTCTTGGTTCGGGCACTCAAGCCTCTGTATATGAGGTTATTAAAAGACCTCAAAATGAAAAAGGATATTTTTCCTATCTATTTCCACATATATATGATTATTTATTTAGAATAGATGAAAACAAAAAAATATCAACAAATATTTGCATTAAAATAGCAAAATCTCCTTGTAATGCACTATCGCTGTTAGATGACAAACGATCAAACCAGGTAATGGTAGATAAAAAAATATCTAAAATAAAGTTTTATAAAACATTTAGTTTATTTTCTCAGTTCAAAACCAGAGTAAATGGAAAAACATTTCACGATTGTCATTCAAATTTCAAAAAGAAAAACTGCTTTGAATTTAGAAAAAGTTTTGTGGATTTTTTAATAACTATTTCGCCCCCGGATATAGAATTCTCTGATCTTCATTTTAAGAATGTCATGTATGATGAATTGTCCCATCGATGGGAAATTGTTGATGGATCTGCTTGGAAATCTAGATTAACAGATGTTAACAATGGGGCAATGTTTATTGCGCATTGCCAAAGCTGGTGTAAAATGGATTGGGTTACGGAAGAAATCCTTGATGCATTAGATACAATCGCTCGAGAAAAAAAAGACTACACGAGAGATGTGGATCTACAGCTTTTAGAAAAAATCGCTCTCAGAGCCCGCTCTTTTTAATGAGAGTCTATCCACTCCAAAAGTGGGTCCTCACATTTTCATTTCCTCAAATAACAGATTTTTTTTGACGAACACTTTTCCTTTCGGCACAATCCAAAAAAACTTATGAAACGATTCATCTTATTTATTTTGGCGCCTGCGGCAGCTGCAGCCATTTCTTATGAAATCAATTTCGTCGGCCTAAAAGATCAGCCGGTCTTAAAGGCGATGTTCGACGTCTCGGATCTCGTCACGCTCCAAGATCGTCCCCCTGCATCGATCAATGGCCTGCGCTACCGAATCAACTCCGACATCCCGGCTCTCATGAAAGTGCTCAGAGCCTACGGGTATTATGAGGCTGCAATCACCTCAAAAATCGAAAATGAAAAAGATTCTATCCAAGTTTACCTCTACATCTCAGCAGGGCCTCAATATAAAATTGCCTCTTATGAAGTATTTCATGGCAATTGCACTGAGATTGCATCTGTCCCAAACTGCTGTCCTTTTACTCCAGAAGTTCTCGGGCTCGATTTAGGCAAGCCCGCACTGGCTGTGAATATTGTCAACGCAGAGCAGCAACTTTTAATCTCCCTTGCTAAATGCGGCTATCCTCTGGCATCTGTTGAAAAGCGAAAAATCGAAGTGGATATGGCAGATAAAACAGTGAATGCGGCAGCTTGCATTCAGGAGGGTCCTCTTTCAAAATTCGGCCCCATTTCCATTTTTGGACTGAAAGACATTGAGCCCCGCTATGTCGCCAGAAGAGTTGCTTGGAAAGAGGGGGAAATCTACACTCCCGATTCCGTGGAGGAGACGCAAAAACGGCTGCTCAACAGCGATCTTTTTAGCTCTGTTTTAATTTCTCACGAAGAAACTCTGGACAGTGCCGGTGAGTTGCCTATGAAATTGCGTGTGACGGAGGCAAAACATCGACAGGTAAGCGTTGGCGCCTTTTATGCCACAGTGGATGGACCGGGCGTCTCCTTTAGTTGGACGCACCGCAATTTACGCGGGATGGGCGAAATCATCAGTTTAGATGGAGAATTTTCCAAGCGTTTCTTCAGCGGCGCTGCCGTCTATAAAAAGCCCGATTTTTTGCGGATGGATCAATCGTATCGAGCCGTTGCCGAATTGAGCAGGGAAAATGTCCGTCCCTACATCGCCTTCACCTATCGATTCACAAATACCATCGAGCGAAAAATCAGCGAGCGGCAGCTCATTTCGATCGGCCTCGATCTTGAGCACATCACGGTTTCGAAATCTGCAAGCAATGGGACTTACCTGATTTTGGGACTCCCCTTTTTTGCCAAATACAATGGATGTGACAATCTTCTGGAGCCCACTTCCGGATATACTCTTGTTTATCAGGGAGCCCCTTTTCAATCTCTCGAACATGGAAATCAACAGTTTCTCAAACAGAGGATGACGATCACCACTTACATCCCAATGTTTCGTTCAAAAAGAATCATTCTTGCGCTCCGCGCGCAATTCGGCTCAATTGCCGGAACAAATCAAAGGAATATTCCTTTAACCAAGCTGTTCTTAGGCGGGACCGAAGATGACTTGAGAGGCTATCGGTATAAGACAGTGAGCCCTCTCAATTCTGAAAATAAACCTCTGGGAGGAAGATCTGCCATCTTTGCCACAATTGAAACACGGATCCGGATCACCAAAACATTGGGTTTTGTTCCCTTTGCCGATTTCGGCACGGTGACCTTCAATCAAACGCCTCAATTTAAAGCCAAGTGGTTTAAATCGGTTGGAGTGGGTTTGCGCTACTATACTTTTTTTGGCGCCTTGCGATTCGATATTGGGTTTCCCTTGAACAGGCGCGAAGGGGTCGATAAAAAATTTGGAATTTACGCATCAGTTGGACAATCATTCTAATGAGAAAATTTGCCATCGTAATCTTTATTCTGTTTCTCTTCTTGAGTGCATTCATGGGATTCCTCAATAGCCGCTGGCTCAAGGACAAAACCCGGGTCTTCCTCATGGAGGCTTTCCAAAAATCGGGATTCCAGGTTCAAATCGGCACTGTGGAGGGAAATTTTCCTAGACAAATTGAGCTTAAAAAGGTTTCTCTCGAGGGAAAAGGGCTGGATCTATCGATTGAATCGATGGAACTGCACCTTTCTTTTTGGCGCCTTTTGAGAAATGAGATTGCGTTTACCTCTGTGACTGGAGATGGAATCTCCTGGAAAAAAACGGAGGAGACTCCAGAAGAGGGAGAGGCCTCTCCAAGTCCTAAAAAAATCTCTTTTCCCCTTTTTGTGGAGCATTTTCAGCTCACGCGCGTCCAGCTCCCCGATCTCTTTACTTGCAATTTGGAGGGGCGTCTCCGGATCAAAGAGACCAAGAGTTTTCTCGATATCAGTGTGAGCCGCCCTGAATTTCCCGAAAGCACAGCTCGACTCCTCATGGTCGTAAAACAAGATGGGGCAGCGCAGCTGAAGCTCAAAGTAAAGACCCCCACCCTGAAGGCTCTTTCTTTGCCCGAAAATATGTTCGATACTTCTTTGATCATGCAAGTTTATGCCGAGGGGCCCTTTGATTCTTTTTGGCAAGGAGAGGGCGCTTTGGTCCCCATCGAAGGACGAGCTCTTGGCCAAGTTGAGATTGTAAAAGTGCCAACTGAGGCCCCATTTGCAAAGCTTTTAGGAGAAAAAGGATCCTTTGACATCAATTTTCTGAAAGGAAAAGAAGAATTGACCCTTTCTAAAATCTCATTGAAATCAGCCCTTCTCAATGCGAAGGGAAGAGCTTCCCTCGACCCTAAATTCCACCTTCGCCAAGGTACTTTGCAAATTCTCTCCGATTCTCTCTTAAGTCTTTTTGACCTTTCAGCAAGGGGGCGTCTTTTTGGCCAATTGAACCTCATTGCAGAAAACGGGGGATATCAAACAAATATCTCCTGGCATGTGCCCTCTCTTACTTGGGAAACACTCCAGATGGAGACTGTAAAGGGGAGTATCGATGCTCTCTTTGTAGATCAATCTCTCAAGGGAGCAGCTAGCCTCTCGGGACTTCTATCGAAAGGAGAATGGAGCGGAAAAACGGATTTTGCTTGGAGTCTGGGCGACTCGCTTTTTTTATCCGATTGGAATTTATTTGGACCCTATCTTACGGGAGAGGGAAGTTTAGAGGTGAGAACGGATGGAATTCTCGCAGGGACAAGCGCTTTTCAGATTGGAAATTTTCAATCGCTTCCGATTTCAGGGCTCAAAATTTATGGAAGCGGACACGCAAAAGCGCACTGGACATCCATTATTCAAGAAGGATTGCCGATTCAAGCGCTCACGCTCGATGTAACAGCCTCTGATTTTTACTACGGCCCCCTCTTTAGCCAAACAGTTTCCCTCTATTCCGATCTTCTCGATCCATTCAAAGAAAGGATCGGAATTGTCGACCTCCAATTTGAGCAGGCAAAATGGGGAGAGCTCACTTTAGAGACGCTGAATTTAGAAACGACTCTTGGAGGGGAAAATTGGCCATTTCAATTGACTGCCGATGGAAAGTGGAAACATCCTCTGGAGCTCCGCATGGGCGGCTCTGTGCGGGGAGATAGCACAGCTGGCAGGATTGAAGTGCAAAATTGGACTGGATCTTTTTTCAAACACCCATTTTTTTTAAAAAATCCAGTCAACGTAGAGTGGTCTCCCTCTCTTTTCCGCCTGAAAGATCTGGAACTCATCTTTAGCGACGCCTCGATTTTTGGATCTTTTGATCAGGAAAACGAGCAAACAGATGCAAAACTCCAATTCAATAACCTCCCTCTCGATTTCCTCTCGCTAAACCCTCTTGATCTATCCATTTCAGGAAGGATCAACCTCGATTCTTCGCTCCGCGAAAAAAACCACCAATTAAAAGGGAATCTCAAAGCATCGATTGCCCAGATGGAAGTCGATGCACTCGGAACCAATGAACAGCTGGAGGCTCAAGGGAAAATTGAAGGGTCTTTCAATCGCGATAGGCTCGATCTCAAAGGGAACCTCGAAGTGCGCGGCGAGCCTCTCTTCGATCTGGATCTCTCTCTACCCATCCACTTATCCTTAGCTCCTTTTGAAGCAACGATCCTCCCGCATAAAAATGTGAAAGGGCAAATCTCCTTAAAAGGGCGGATTGAAGATTTTCTCGATTTCTTTGATCTTGGCACCCACCGCTTAGAAGGCGAATGCATTTGCGATCTAAAACTCAAAAATACTCTCTACCGCCCTGAAGTAGACGGCTATTGCCACTTCACAGATGGGTTTTATCAAAACTACTACACAGGGACAGAGCTTCGCAATATTGCAGCCGAGTGGGTGGCCAATGAAAAAACAATCCTCCTCACCTCTTTGACTGCCCAAGACGCCCCAAAAAATGGAAATTTTACAGCAGTGGGTAGAATCGATCTCATTCCCGAAGCCCTCTACCCCTTCCACTTCGATGTCGAATTTTCTAATCTCAACTTCGTCCAAATCGATCTCGTATCCGCTGTGGCCAATGGGAAAATCCACATCGAGGGAAATAAACTATCTGCCACTGCTCATGGAGACGTGGGGGTGACGCAAGGGGACATGATGATCCCGGATCATATCCCGCGCCCCCTGCCCAATTTGCAAGTGGTCTATAAAAATGCGATACGCCCGCTTGAGGGGATGGAAGAGCCAAAGAAAAAACCATCTATTCCCTATCCCCTTTTCCTCAATCTTCACGTGACAGCGCCAGATGGGATTTTGATCCATGGGCGAGGACTTAATTCAGAATGGAAGGGAGATTTCCAAGTGGGAGGCCAGTATACATCGATTTCTGCGAAGGGGAAATTGGAACTTCTGAAAGGGGAATTTTCTTTTTCAAGTAGAACATTTAAACTTTCCGAGGGCTCTCTTTCACTCAGCGGCAAAGAACATGAAATGCCCTATTTGAATCTCTCAGGTTCCATGATGCAAAAGGGAATTGCCATCACAGCCCATCTTAAAGGGCCGCTCAATAGCCCGCAGCTCACTTTCCAATCGGTCCCGCCACTGCCGATGGGCTCGATTATGTCTTATCTTCTTTTTGGGCAAGATCTCTCGGAAATCAGCGGCTTCCAAGCTCTGCAGCTGGCCACATCGCTCGCTTCTCTTTCAGGAGAGGGGCCCGATGTCATGGAAAGCACCCGAAGATCTCTCGGCGTTGACCGCCTTCGCATCATCTCGTCTCCCAGTACCACAGAGGAAGGTGAAGATACCATCGCGCTTCAAGTGGGCAAATATGTTGCGGAAGGGGTGATCATTTCCTATAGCCAAGGAGCAGAAGACGATAGCGCCAACATCAGCCTCGAAGTAGAGATCAAAGATAACTTCGTTTTCCAAGCCGAAAGCCAGCAGCAGCAGGAGCAAGGCAAATTCACCCTTAAGTGGAATTTGAATTACTGATTAATGAAGACCGGTGTTATTATATTGCCGATTTAAATCTAAATTATAGGAAACATATGGTTTCTACTCTCGGCAACATAGAAAAATTTTCCATCCACAATACGGAAAGAATCGCTCAAGCTATAGATATAGAGATTAATAAAAATGTTGTATTGGAAGCCCAGGCGTCAAAACGGGTGACCATGATCCGGGTCGCAGCAGCTGTTACTGTATTTGTGGTCACTATTTTAACTCTCATTTTGGGATTTGCTACCTCTCTTTGGTTCGTTCCTGCAATCCTTATTCCCTTCGCAATTGGCGCAGGCATTATTGAGTCAAAAATCGAATTCAAACATTTGATATCGAGAACTTTTGCCCGCGGACACATCGATGATCTTCAATTTTGTAAAAGATTTATCACAACCCCTCCCTTTGTAAGATTTTTTTTAGACCAGCAGTTTGTAAAAGATACGATAGAATTATTGCATTACCAACCAAATTTCAGTCTGAATGAAGTTCTTATGGTTTCCAGCCGATATGAAAGCGCTCATGGCCGAGAACTTCCACAGCGCTAAGTTTTAATCTTTCATATTGTGATGCGCCGCATGCATAATTTTCGCTAAGGTTTTGATTGTGGGGTTTTTCATTTTCAAGAACTGATACGCGTTAGGCTTATTTAAGCAATTGATGTGCCCTTCGATGATTTCGACGACGCCCTCAGGATCGTTTTCAATCAAACATTGGGCAATTGCTGCTCCGATCAGCTTTATATCAAGGAGTTGTTTGGAAGGATCAAATTCTGTAATCCCTACATTCTCTCTTAAATTTAAAACCATTATTCCTACCTATTTTTCATACTGCCGAGTAAAAGAAAAATATTGTACGCAAATCTAGAGGTTTTTGAATACATGCACCTATCATAAATCTAGCAAAAAAATATTTATTATAGCATCCTATCTGCTCGGAACCTCTTTCCGCAAATTATAACAGGATCCGCTTCGCGGGCAGGATCGCCTCCGACGGCAGGAATAGGATATTTCATATGTATGACCATTTACGACATGCTGCTCTCACTAGTAGCATTTTAAAATGCTGTTTTGAGGTAATGAGTGAGTTGGGATGTGGCTTTTTAGAAACGATCTATAAAAATGCTCTGATTGTTGCATTGAAGCAACATGGTCTATCGTTGCATATTGAAAAAGCCTTTGAGGTATATTTCAGGAGACACAAAATAGGCTTATATAGCTGATCTTGTTGTTGAAAAAACTGTAGTCATCGAGCTCAAATGTTGTACCCGCCTACTGCCAGAACATCAAGCTCAAACGATTAACTATCTCGCTGCTGCCGATTTGCCGGTCGGTTTATTAATAAATTTTGGCCATCGAAATTTACAGCACAAAAGACTCCTACACCCTCGTTTTTATCCTGCCGCCGGAGGCGATCCTGCCCGCGAAGCGGATCCTGTTTTTTAAATGGAGACGCAAATGTGTAATTTTATTGGATTGAACAACTCTGCTGGAATTTTTAAGATTTTATTAAATCTTAGCGAGTAGGTTCATGAGACCTCTTACCTTTTTAGGTTAGAAAGAATTGACCCAAATTCTCCATTGGAGTAGATTTTTTAACTCATAAGTCTCGGACAGTTAAGATTTAGGGCTCAAAAAATTGCTCGTCTAGCGCGATTAATCTGAGGTACTTATGATTGTCTCGCGCGAAGTTGCGAAAATTTATCATCAGGAGAGTTGTCATGGCATTTAATATAGACGCGGTTTCAGAATACGAAGGTCTCAATGCATCCGCTTTGAGCGCTCTTGGCGAATCAAAAATACACTTAAAAGATCGAGAAGACGAAGAGACGATTCGAAAAACTATTTCGACCGCGCTTCCTGCCCTCAATGCCACTCTCCATCCTGGATCTTCAGACAAGCTGCCCATCGGCAAAGTTTCAGTGGGAGCGCCTCTCCAATCTGCTGCTGACCTAGAAATCCCCCACGATCTTGCCAACCCAGCAGGCCTGGAAAGAATTCGAGCACCTCTAGATGAAAACAGCCCTCTTTGGGATGAAGTGACAGAGTCCAATAAAAAAGCGCTGAAAGATGTGCAAAATGAATTGCCTCACTTCCCCAATCTCGCTTGGGAATCGGTCAAAGCGGGCCTCGTCAAAGAAGAAATCAACAACAAGCATCTGGGCGAACAAATAAAAAAAGCGGAAACTTGCCAAAAAGAGATCGACCTACTGCTTGATTTTAGCGCCGAAATCACTGCCTTCCCTCCAGATAAAAGTGAAAATGAGATGACTGAGCGAATGAAGGAAATTTTAGCTGAGCTGAAGGAAAAAGGGATCGATCTTTGAAAAAGCAACGACACCAAGATTTCCAAAGAAAAAGCAATCGAATTGAAGTCGCTCGGCAGCGCGCAGGTAGATAAACTTCGCTCCGATCTGCAGATTCTCTTCACGACCAAAATCCAGGTATTGATCCAAAATATGAGCTCCATCATGGAGGCGCTCAAAGATATCGTCAAAAACAATACCCGTTTGAATTCCACAGTCATTGGACATTATGCAGGCCGTTAGTAGCCACCCATTGAGTCACCTTTTAAATGATCCAAGGCCTGATCTTCTTCTTTCGGAAGAAGAGGTGGAGAAGTTCTACGCTTATGGGTTTGCTCAATATGGGACAGGCAACTGGAATGAGGCATTGGATGTCTTCCGGGTTCTCTGCACAAGGCGTCCCTTAGAGCCTAGGTTTTGGTTTGCCCTCGGCGCTGCCTTGCAGGAAACAGAAAGCTATAAAGACGCCCTCCACTCTTGGGCGATGGCTGCCCTTTTGAAGCCAAAAGATCCCTATCCCCACTTCCATGCAGCTGAATGTTGCTTTTCCCTGCATTGGACCTCCGATGGCTTCAAGGCTTTGAATGAATCTGAGGCACGGATTCAACAAGAGATGAATCATCCGCTCAAAGGAAAAATTCTTTTGCTGCGGCAACAATGGAAATAATATGAGTATAGATGCCCTTTCCGATCTCAATGAATTAGGAATCGAGGAGCTCCGCGCGCGCACCGTACAAAATATTGCAACCGCTCAAGATGCTGCAGCGCTTCCGATCAAAATTGCAGCTCCCCAAGGTCTCAGCTGCGTCTCATCGATTGCGGCCTCGCCCAAAAAAGAGACTGCTTTTGCAAGCCGTCCTGAACTAGAGCCTCCCAAAAAACACTACATGATCGATCTCTTAAAAGCGCACCAAGAGACGGAAAGACTCACCCATAAACAAAGTAAACTTTTTGAGACGCAAGTCAATTTAGACACCGCTGAATTAGAGAAGCTCTCTTTGGAAAAAGAGGAGGCTCTCAAAAAAGCGGCTCAAGAAGCTGCCACTCGAGACACATGGGGTGTTTTTGCAACGGTTGCTCAATATATTGCCCATGCAGCCACCATCATCGTGGGGATTGCGTGCATCGCCACAGGTGTGGGTACCGCAGCAGGCGCTCTTCTGATCGCCTCGGGGGGCCTTGGTCTTCTCAACCGCGTCATGCACGATACCCACGGCTGGCAAGCAGTCGTTTCTTGGTTTACCAAATCTCAAGAACTCCAGATAAAAATTGCCAACCAGATTGAAATGGGTGCTTTTTTTCTCTCGCTTGGACTAGGTCTTGCCGGCGGCATTTGGGCCTATAAGGCAGGGGCCTTTGCCGCAGCTGCGGCCGATGTCGGCAAACAGGGGCTGATTGCAAAAATCGGTCAAGTTGTAACCGTCGGATCTACTGTCATGGGAGCGGGATCGAGATTCGGAGGATCTGTCTCCGAAAGACGGCTTGCCCATCATCACGCGCGCATCAAAGAAATCGAGACACAGATGACGACAAATCATCAAACAATTTACCAAAACAGCTCGGATGTAGAGAAAATGCTCGAAACCAACCAATCCATTGGCGAAGAGATTCGAAAAGGCATTTCCGCATCCCAAGTAGTAGAAGGTTGGAGAAATTTATGACTATAGATGTAAGCAATTACAGTGAAGGCAAAATTGACCGATTTGGCTTTGGTCCTGTGGAGGGTACAACGGTTCGCGTTGAAGATTTTGGAGATCCTGACTCTGTTCAGGATACAAGAGATGCAGCAGGCGTTGTTTTTCAAAATATGCAGCGCCTTGCCTCCGAGCAATCTTTAGAGGGAAGAGTTTCTCTGGATGACGCCCCGGCAGCAGCTGAGTTAAATATAGAAGAGCTAGAGACAATTCAGAACGAAATCAATGGCCTCAAATTCCTCTCTGATGGACCTAATTTCTTAATTAAGGTGCGAGAAGTTGTCGCTAAAATTCTGGCCCAATTCAACCGCATTTCAGAAAAAGACCGAATCCAAATTGACGATATGAAAGCAAAGTATCGAAAAGCGAGCCAAGAATCTGCCAACTACCAAAAGAAATTGGGAGATGCCGGCCTTGTGATTTCAGGGATTGGATTAGCCATCCTATTGGGTCAATTTGGATTTGCAAACGACGCAGATCGACTCATCATGAAATTTATTTCTGAACAAGCTCCAAATGTCGGCGGTATGTTTACCAGCTGATACCAGGCA
>JAZKAZ010000138.1:0-2444 GCA_040388845.1 Chlamydiota bacterium
CCTGGGGGGAGGAAGAGGAGATCTCCATTGCCGAGGAGACTTTCTGCGCCGATGTCGTCGAGGATGATTTGGGAGTTGACACGGCTTGCCACTTTGAAAGAGATGCGCGTGGGGATGTTGGCTTTGATGATGCCGGTGATCACTTCGCGAGAGGGCCTTTGGGTAGCGAGGATGAGGTGGATGCCGACTGCGCGGGCCATTTGGGCTATCCGGGCAATGGGCGTCTCGATGTCTGCGCTCGAGGCCATCATTAAGTCGGCAAATTCGTCGACGATTGCGACGATCATCGGCATCTGCTCGGGGATTTGTACATTGAGGGAGGCCTCGAGCTCTTTGTTGATTTTCCGGACGTTGAAGGCGCTGATGTTGCGAAGGCCCAATTGCTTTAAGATTTCGTAGCGGATCTGCATTTCCTTTACTAGCCATTGGAGGGCAGCATAGGCTCCGTGAGGTTCGGTGATGACCGGAGCGATCATGTGGGGAAGTTTTGAGTATTGCGTAAGCTCCACTTTTTTCGGGTCGACCATGAGCATTTTTACTTCATCGGGCCGTGCGTTCATGAGAATCGACATGACGATGGTGTTGACGCAGACCGATTTTCCAGAGCCGGTGGCGCCTGCGATGAGACAGTGAGGCATTTTGGCAAGATCGGCAAAGACCCAGTCGCCGTTGATTGCTTTACCAAGAAGGATTGGAATTTGGAGTTTGCGCCCCTTTTGCTGATAGTGGATCAGCATTTCCTTAAAGCTCACTTCTTGCGGATGGAGCGCTGGAATTTCGACGCCGACTGCAGCTTTGCCGGGGATGGGAGCTACGATGCGGATTGATTTGGCCTGCATATTGAGAGCGATATCATTTTCGAGCGCTTTGATTTTTTGGACTTTAACGCCGATCGAAGGGTGGACTTCGAGCGAAGTGATCGTGGGGCCGCTATTGATCTCTCCCACTTTTGCCTCAATGCCAAAGCTTTTGAGGGTCTCTTCTAGGACCGCAGCTTGGCGCATGAGATCTTTTTTCAATGTAGGCTGGTCGATTTTCTGGGCCGGATTGGAGAGTAAGTTCAGTGAGGGGAGCTTGTAGGAGCCGTCTGTCCGAAGGACAAGGCTTTTCATCGGCATGGGGGGGAGTTCTTTCGCAGGGGCTTTGAGAAAAGCCTGCACTTCTTTTTTTGCGGGATCTGCGAGAATTTTTTCTTTGAGAGGTTTGATTTCTATCTTTTTTTCAGGCTTCATCATCTCGATGATTTTTTTCTTAGGATCGACCATTTTTTTCTCCTCGGGGAGATTGATCTTTAGACCAGATGCCGGAAGACCCGCATAGCCCTTTGAAGGAGTAACTGAAGGGGGGAGATGGGATGGAGCGTCTGTATTTTTCCAAAGGAGGAGCATCCATTTTTTGAGAAGGATCCCGAACGCCAGAACTCCCTGCCAAAAGGCGCGCGAATTAGAGACAATGCGGACCCGTGTGAGAAGTAAAAAAGAGACGAGTCCCAGGCTTGAGAAAATGAGAGTTGTGCCAGTGGAACTTAAAATACGCTGCAGATTCACACCAGGAAGGTCTGAAAAAATAAAATAAAAGGGAACGCCCCCCAGGTAATAGCGGATGAGAGTTCTGAGATAGGGCGTGTAGATGGCTTGTGTTTCTGAGACCACAAAATGGTCCCATGTTTTTGCGGTCTCTGGAAAACTTTCTGTAAATACGGTGAGCAGGATGCAGCAGGAAGTGAGAAGAATGCAAAAATAAAGGTGGTCGTAAGTGATATGCAGGAGTTTTTGGTACGTTAAAAGCCTCACTCCCAGCCAAACCAAGTAGATCGGAATCAGGTAGCTTCCCAGCCCGAACAGATATTGACCTCCGAGCGCTGCGATGTAGCCTACGATCCCGAGCCAATTGGCACTTGGAGAGTGAAAAGAAAAACTCCAGAGCGATAAAAACCCTAAAAATCCCAATGCAATCAGAAAAAGTCCCCGGGCGTCCGGACTGAAGGGAATTTTGATCTGTTTCTTTTCAACTTTTTTGTATTTAGCCATGACGAAATATCGCTATTGTAAAGAGTCCCATTCCAAGACAATACCAGGCAAACGGCTTTACTCTTCCCTTTTCATAAACCCAGAAGATCAAGCGCACGCAAGCAAGTCCCAACCCAAAAGAGGCGGCAAAGCCTCCTCCATAACAGATCCAAGAAACAGAACCTACTGCCTCAGAGCCTCCATTCCACAGCTTCAGCGTCTCGAGCAGCTGTCCCCCTAAAATCGTGGGGATTGCCAGTAAAAAAGAAAACCTGGCGGCATGGCTCCATTCCCATCCGCAAAACCTGGCAGCAGACAAAGTCGAGCCGCTCCGAGAGATGCCGGGGATCAGCGCCAGGGTCTGCATCAGACCAATACATAACACACTTTGCCATTTTATGGGATGCAGGGGTGCCGCAACCTTTTTTTTGGAGG
>JAZKAZ010000139.1:0-10257 GCA_040388845.1 Chlamydiota bacterium
GGGCGAGCTAATCGTGGAGGTGGCAACAGATAAAGCCACAATTGAGTACAACGCATTGGATGGCGGATATCTGCGCAAGATTCTTGTTGGGGAAGGGGGGATTGCTCTGGTGAATCAGCCGATTGCGATTTTCACAGAAAAAGCAAATGAGAGCATTGAAGGGTACCTGCCGGAAGGAGTGCCTCCTAAAGGGGAAGTTGCAGAGACAGCTGCTCCTCAAATAAAATCTAAGGCAGCCACACCTACAGTAAAAGCTGTTTCATCTGCTGTGATGCAGCAGCCGGCGTTTATCCCAGAGCCTCCTTTGGAGAAATATAAGTTTGAATTTCCGACAGGGTCTCCACAAGCGCGCATCCCAGCATCTCCTTTGGCTAAAAAGCTGGCGCGCGAAAAAGGATTGGATCTATCGACGGTCAAGGGGACAGGTCCGGGGGGGCGAGTGACTTCTCACGATCTCGATCTGGCTCAGCCCGATCAGGTGGTTTCTTTCGGACGGCGCGAAGTGCCTACAATTGCTCCTGGGACTTTTGAGGAAGTGGCTCTCACTCCGATGCGGAAGGTAATTGCAGAGAGACTCCAGATGGCCAAAAGTTTTATTCCCCATATTTACATCCGGCAGGAGATCGACCCAGCTGCTTTGATTGAAGTGCGAGAGCAGTTAAAAAATGGGAATCTAAAAGTGACTTTCAATGATTTGGTCATCCGTGCATCTGCGCTTGCGCTTCGTGAAAATCCCCTTGCAAATAGCGGGTACGATTCAGCCAAGCAGGCGATCATTCTCTTTAAAACAGTTGATATTTCGGTGGCAGTCACAGTTGAGGGAGGATTGATTACCCCCATTATCCGTCATGCGGACTATAAAAATTTGGGAGAGATCTCAGTGGAGATCAAAGAACTTGCAGGACGGGCCCGCGCGGGGAAACTCAAACCAGAAGAATACAAGGGCGGCTCTTTTACTGTTTCTAATCTGGGAATGTTTGGCGTGACCGATTTTGCGGCGATCATCAATCCCCCTCAAGCTTGTATTTTAGCCATTAGCGGGATCGAAGACGCCCCGCGCGTGAAGAATGGAGCTGTCATTGCCGGCAAACGGATGAATCTCACACTTTCCGCAGATCATCGGGTAGTCGATGGAGCAGAGGCTGCCAAATTCATCAAAAGCATTCAAAAATACTTAGAAAATCCGGCGCTTCTGTTGATCTAAAGCCATCGATTTTTTCGAAAGAGAACAATTGAAATAGCAGAAGAAATGACGGTGATTCCCATGATCCAGGAGAAGGCATAAGGGTTATTTTGCAGAGGGATTGCCACATTCATCCCATAAAAAGAGGCAATGATTGTGGGGATGCTGAAAATGATGGTCAGCGCTGTGAGCAATTTAATCGTTCGGTTGACGTCATTTGTAAAAATAATCTGATAGGAGTCGCGCAGCGACCGGATGCTCTTGATATTGACTCCGCAGACATCTTCAGACTGCCGGAGCGCGATCATTAGATCTTGAAGGAGATCTAAATCTTTTTCGTAAAAATTCATATACCGCCCGCCCGCCATTGTTTCCAGGAGATTGCGCATAGGGACGAGCGCCATTAGATATTGATTGAGGATTTCCTCATTTTTGGTAAGTACGATGATGGCACTACTATCCACGATTTTTGGGGGCTGCTCTCCTCCGAGAATGCTGTATCGGACCCGTTTGATCCCATTGGTGTAGGCTTGAGTAATTTTTAGTAAAATATTGAGAAGCAGCTTGGATTTTTGTGCAGTGCTTAATGCACTCGTGCTTGCGATGAACTGTTCGATGATTTCGCTCCGATGAGGAGAGATGGCAATCAAAAAGCGGGGAGTCAAGATCATTGTCAAGGTTTCTGTGTAGAGGCCAAATTCATGATCTCCGGGGTGGCGGACGAAAAAAAGGATGTTTTCGCCAATTGTTTCGATGCGAGGCACTTCATATTTGTCCAGGCTATCTTTGATATCGGATAGATCCAAGCCAGTCAGCTCTGCAATCCGCGTCAGGTCTTCTAAATTGGCCTCTTTTGCATACAGCCAGCTGCCGGCTTGGAAATCTTCGATTGCTTTGAATTCAGTGTCGACGGTCGTCTTAAAATAAATTTCAATCATACCCCCCTTCATAGCTGAAAGGAGGAGTGTAGGCAAGCTTTAGGAATTGTAAAGGAATAAATATCATTTTTTTAGATCACCTTCTGATATGTAAATAATTAGAATTTCATTTGTTTATTTAAATAACTTTACATTAACTAAATATATAGATATAATGTATTTAATAATTAATATTATTGGAGTTAATATGTCTTTGAGTATTGGTCATGGAAATGTGTCAAATCCAGCTAATCTTTTCTTTAAAAAAAGAGAGAAAGATTTGCGGGAGAAGCATATAAATACTCAAGAAAAGGCCGGCGCTATCGGTATCAGCGTTGTATCTAATTACAAAAAATACATAACAATTTGTAAGTTATTTGATAAATTGACTTCTAAAGTAAATGTATATTATGAAAGCAATTGCAACGGTTCCGAGTTTGTTTTAGTTGCGGGAATTGGAGAGAGATGTATCTCTGTCCCCGAAGGCCACCGCCCTCAAGAACTAATAAGGCACCTTCAGATCATCTCCACTGAATATCAGGAGTTGAAAAAAAATCTTAAAGCGCAATTTCCGCCGGATCAAAACAGGATTATCGATAATTTAATAAATAATCAGGAATTGATTTGTGAAGCTAACTTGTTGAAAATGCGTACTAATTTCTTAACTAAAAGAATAGAATATTTTAAAAATCAAGGACCTTCAAATCGCATAGACCTGATCTCTTCTCCAGATTTATCTGATTCAAATAATTCACTGAGTCAAAATAGCTTAACTTCTTTAGAGAGTATGTCGATTTCTAGATCGACAACACCTAGCAAATCGGAACATCTAGATAGTATATCTCTTGGAAATCTGAGGGGGTTATTAGAAAATACTAACAAGGATCGGTTGGGTATAATTGCTCTTGAGAAATCAAAAATAAATGATTTTTTGTGTAGAATTGTCGATTTTTCTGTTAAAGCTACAGTAAATAATGTAGAAAATAATAAATTTTCTAAATGTGGCCTGATTGATGAATTAATGTTTTCGAATTACACGGGAAATTCAAAAGAGCAGAGTGAATTTTTGAAGCCATCTGTAATTGAGTTTGTTAATAAGATGAAATCTATCAGTAGTGTTTTTGGAATTAGTTATTATGAATTATTTGATATTCATGTTGATTTTTATATCAAAAAAGAGAAAGTGTCTCTTCTGGTTAAATTAGGTGAATTAAGCTTGGGATTAAGTAATAAAATCTATTCTTTGTATATTAAAAATCAAAAAATCAATTCTTCTATGTTAGAAAATGGAAATAAATTGCTTTTGTTGGGTAAAGAAAATAAAATATTTTCTGCTGAGGCCAACATTTTGCAAGCACATATTAAAAATCTACAAGATGAGAATAGAATCGTGCTTCAGGAGATTGAATTAAATCAAATAAAAAGTGATAATATATCTAAATTGATTAAGACCATTTAATTAAATTGATTTTGCTCTCGTCTCTAAGAGTCTGTCTGTTCTGCGATTCGCGCCAGATCGGTAAAAATAAATTCTAATCACTCCTGCCTAGCCGAAAAGCTTGTTATTTCCTAACAAGTTGCAAGTTAGTCTATTAAGAATTAATATTCTATTGAAGTCATGTTGCTTAATTATATTGTTTATATGTATTAAATATTATGTTATAATATACTTAATATTAAAAAGGATAGTTATGTCTGTTGATTTTAATAAGTACCCAAAATTATGTGCTAATTACATGGATTTTAAAGGACCTAAAGGTCGTTTAAATCATAGAATTTTTTTAAAGGGTAATCGCTCAAGGAGTAGTACTCTCTCAAAAAATTTAAAAAAAGAAATGTCTGTATGTGCAAAAGTAGAATCTCTATGTAGTTCACGAAACATTTCTAATGATAATCTTTATTTTATATACAAGAATGATGGTTATTATTGTTTTAATGCGTATAAAAAATTTAATGAAAATGAAATAGGTAATATTAACAAAGTTATTAATGCATACAAAAGAAATGTTTGTCTTGTTGGTGAGTTTGGTGATGAAGAAAGCAAAGAAATAATAGATAATCAGGAATCTGTAGATGAATTAAAAATTTTAGAATTGCAGAGAGATTTTATTTCTAAAAAAATCCTTTTTTTTAAAGGAAAACTAGAGATTCAAAATGCTAAAAATTTGCCAGCCAATAGTGATATAAAAGATATTGAATCTTTTTTAGTTGAACTGGATATTGTATCAAAATTTCTTGATGAAAAGTATTTAGAATTTAAATGTAATGAGATTAAACTGTTTCTTTCAAATGTTATTAATAACGCAGTGAATCTAACGCAAGAAAATTTCGAAAGAAATAATTTTGTAATTGTTTTGAAATCTATAGAACATCCTCGATGTGAATTAAATGCTGCCAATTCTAAGTCTACAGATAAGGATTTAATTAGTTATAACCGTATAAGACAGGAATTTTGTGAGATGTTTAAGAAATTTGTTGGCGTTTTTGGCGAAAAAAAATCATTTGGCATAATCGATAGATTAGTTGATGAATACAGAAGCAGAGAAATTTTAGCTGTGCGCAAAAGTTTGGACACGATGATCCGGGATTTTGATTCTATTATTTCTGAGAAAGAAGGGGAATTAGCAACATCTCCTAACGGTCTATTGAAAGAGGAGAGAGAAAAAATTGCTGTAGACATTTCTGGGATCAGAAGAAAGCGAGAGCAAGTGTCTCTTTTTCTTGGAAATTTAAAATAAATATCTTTTCAGGAAATTTCGGTGCATTTTAATTTCTTCTCAAGCTCTTTGAGCCGCTCCACATATTCTTCCAATTTGCGTACGTGGACTTCCTGGCGGTGGTAATCGGCAATGGGAATCGCTGGACTGCCTCGATATTTGCCAGTTTTTAGCGATTTGCTCACCCCTCCTCGCGTCGCAATCAATACTTGGTCTGCTAATTCAACGTGGCCAACAATCCCAGTCTGACCTCCAAGCATGACGTATTTGCCGGTCTTCGCAGAACCTGCAATACCCGCTTGGGCAGCGATGATATTGGATTCGCCAATTTCTACATTGTGGGCAATTTGTACGAGATTATCGATTTTTGTTCCCTTACCAACAATTGTGGCTTTAAAACGGGACCGGTCGATTGTCGTATTGGCTCCAATTTCAACATCATCTTCGAGAATCACAATTCCCAACTGCTCCAGTTTGACATGACGTCCCAGTTTATCTGTCGTGTAGCCAAAGCCGCAGGAGCCAATCACAACGCCTGGCTGCAGAATCACTCGGGTCCCGAGTCTGCATCTTTCCCGGATCACACAGCCTGGGTGGATTTGGCACTCCTCTCCAATCTCAACCTCAAAACTGATGGTGACATTGGGTCCGATCTGTGTATTCGCTCCGATTTTGACCTCTCGGTCAATGACTGTATGAGGGCCGATCGTTACATTTGCGCCGATTTCAGCTGTTGGATGGATCACTGCTGTTGGATGAATGCCTGCAAATCCCGATGCGCCGGAAGAAGAATGGAAAATCAGTTCGGCAACTTGCTGAAAGGTCCGGGATGGATCAGCGGAGACAAGGAAATTTTTCCCCTCAAGAAGGGGAGTTTTTTCATCAATGCAGATGACTCCCGCTTTTGATTGTTTCATCGCTTCTCCATAACGGGGATTGGCGAGAAAGGAAGCATCGGAAGAGATGGCTTCTTCTAGAGTGTTTACTCCTGAAATAATGCTGCGCGGATCGCCAATGAGCTGAGCTGCAGAATGTACTGCCAGCTCAGCTAGAGAATAGCTCTTATTCTTATTCATTAACCTGCCTTATCGAGCACGGTCTCCTCAATTGCATTCATTTGAGGCGCATCTTCAGAGCCATCAGAGAGTTTTTTCACTTTGGAGTCCAGATCAAAGGATTTATCCATTTCTGAAATGACAACAGTTGTGACATCTAAATCGGGGCGAATATAGAAGCAGGCCTCTTTATTCATCACATATTCAAGCGATTTTTGCTTTGCCACTTTTTCAGCTGCCTTTGAGATGGATGAGCTCATCTTCTGGATCATCTGATAGTTTGCGTGATTCAAGACTTGATAAAATTGATTTTGATAACGGGAGAGGTCCTCTTGGAGTGTTTGAAATTTTACTTTCAAATCCTCTTCAGCTTTGGGAGAAAGGCTATCGAGATATTCCGTATCTTCAAATTTAACTGCGATTTCTTTCAGCTCTTTTTCCGTATCTTCAATCAAAGAAGACATTTGTTTACGGATGTTCTCCATGTTTTCTTGCTCTTTTTGACCGATTTTTGAACCGGTGATGCAAGTGGAGAAATTAACGACCCCGATGATGGGAGTTTCTGCAGCAGAAACTGAACCTGCAATCATCGCAATTACAGATACTGCAGAAAGAAGATATTTACGCATATTGGCTCCTTAATGTTTTGATCAATTAAAACTGTCCACCCATGGAGAAGAAGACTTTTTGCCATTTTCCCTCATGTCGGTCCTTTTTCACCAGAGGAATTCCCCAGCCGACCATAATTGGCGTCCGATTTCCTATGTCGAGCCGGATGCCGATACCGGTTGAGGGGCGGATCTGGGTCACATCGAATTCTCCAAAGGTCACGCTGCCGACGTCGAAAAATGTAAAAATATCGAGCATTCTAAATATTTCTTGGTTGTACTCCAAGGAAAGCATAGAAGAGGAAAGGCCCCCGTAAGGCGTATCCGTTGGATGGAAATTTCCTGAGGCGTCTTCCAGTTCGACAACAGGTCCGAGCAGGAAGGGTTTATATCCCCGCACTGTGGTCTCGCCGCCGAGGAAGAACCGTTCACTGTAAGGAACTCCCTGTTTCTTTGTTTTGCCAAAGGGAATGAGATATTTGAAATCAGCGCGGAATTTTAAAGTTCCCTTCGACCAGACAGGGAAATAAATGGAATTGAGGTAGCTGAATTTAAAGAAATTGTACTTGCCGCCAATTCCTGCCATTTCGGTTTCAAAGTAGGAGCGCCAGCCGCGGTGGGGCTTATAGGAATTATTTGTTGAGTCGTAATTGATATTGCCGCTGATTGCGGAAATCAGTCCTTTTTGATCCAGTTCCCTTTTGACCTGATTGGCTGAATTGATCGCAATTGCCGAATTGTCCTTCGGTTCAAGATAAAGGTTATCCTTCGAATGGCGCAGGCGCTCCCGCATCCCTGCAGTCCAGTAGGTAGAAAGAGGGTAGTTTGCATAAACAGAGCCTCCATAAGTCACGACATGCACATTCTTTTGCAGCTCGCTGAAAGTGCGGCTGATCTCGACCCCTAAGCGCCAAAGAGTATCATTTACGTAAGGGTTCATCCAAGAAACTAAGATATTGTTCTGTTTCTTGCCTAAGGTCCCCCGAACATGGAAGAATTCGCCGGCTCCCCGCAAAGAACCGAACTGGCCAGTCACCGCTTTCGGAACTCCGGCAATATTGAAATTGCGCTCAGTTAAATCAATGCCGCCAAAAACGTCGTCCATGGAGCTGAATCCCATAAAGAGGCTCACATTTCCTGTCGTCGTCTCTTCGACTTCGATATAAACATCTCGATAATTTTCACCGAGGCCAATGTCGTCATTTGTCCGGACCGCATAGACATTCACGCTCTTGAAATAGCCGATTCCCTCTAGCCGCTGCTGGGTTGCTTTCAGTTTGCGCGAATCAAATGTTTCGCCAGGCACCAGAAGCGATTCGCGGAGGATGACATTGCATTTTGTAGAAGAGTTGCCAAAAATATGGATGAGGCCGATTTTGTATTGCTGTCCCTCATCGATGAGAAATTGGATGTCGAATACAGGTTGATCTTCACGAATGATTGTTTCGTATTGGACGCTTGCGTCGATGTAGCCCTTTTGGCCGTAAAGATCTTTGATCGCCTGGGAGGCGTCTCTCAGTTTGTCAGGAGAGTAAACCTCTCCTTCTGAAAGGGGCGATTTCTTTTGGATTTCTTCTGTCGAAATTAAGGTGTTTCCCTCGAATTGGACCGCTCCAAAATGATAGAGCTGGCCTCGATGAGCAGTGATGTCTATGATCAGTTTGTCGCTATTGGGCGCATCGAGCAGTTGGATATCGACATGCGCATCGGCGTAGCCTTTATTGTGGAGGTAATTGAGGATCGTCACTCGATCTTGCTCAAGGGCCTCATCGCGAAACGTCCCTGTGCCTGAGATCCAGCTAGTTAAAAAGTTATATTTTTTGAGGAACATTTGTTCGCTCAAATCGTTCTGTTCCGCCTTCGTAAAGCCATTGAGAACGATTTTTTTGATGTAGCCAGGTCTTCCTTCATGAACTTCAATCAAAATATCGATCTGATTGCTGCCGGAGACAGGTTGAATGGAATAAGAGAGTTGCGATTCAAAATATCCTTTTTTGAAATACAATTCTTTGACTTTGTTGAAGGCCTTATTGAAATCCTGCCGATTGAAAATTGTATTCAGCTTGATGTCGAGCTCTTTTTGCAGCGCAGAGGTTTTGAATTGGGAATTTCCGTGCCACTGGATTTGATGGATGACTGGTTTCGGAGTCACATGGATCGCAATCGAAAGTCCGCCATTTTGCAATCTGAGCGAAGGCTCGACCCTTTCATATTCGGAGGCAAGCGTTTTTAGATCCTCATCGAAGGTCAGCTGCGAAAAATCGTCTCCTTCTTTTGTCTTTAAACGCGAGAGGATCGGCTTTGGATCGAAGGAGCCATCGCCCGCATCGGAATCGATCACGATCTCGATTGAGTTCACTTTTTTTTCATCATACAGCTCGGCTCCTAAAAGCGGCGCTGTCATGCTGGAGAGCAAGATCGAGAGGAGAAGGTAAGATTTGATCAAAGGATCCCGTGGGCGTTTTTTTGATTGAGTCATGTCAGCGAGGTTTCCTGTAGCAAGAGTCTTTAAGTGCGCAGTCCGTCGGATTATAAAAACCTTCAACAATTTAGGCAACTCAAATGGATAGTTCGTTCAAGCCCTCTCTTTTTACGAGGTGGGCTTTTCGAACTGTTTTTTAATGAAATTTCTGATGTGCTCATCAAACTTCATAGGAGCTGTTTCCATATTCATTAAAAGTTGTATTTCCTCATAAGATCTATCTGAGCTCATTGCCTTAAGTTGGACAGCGCCAAGTGTTGCTAGCAATTTAGGGAAAACTTCAATAGTGACTTTTTTTATAATCTGCAAATTGCGGTTGAGATCTGATTCCCCGGGAAGAGATTCGGGAAGATCGGCCGGTGGAGAATTGTTATCAATGGGTGGGATTCTGAACATAAATTTTACTCCTTGTGAATTTGAGAGGACATTCTCAATTTTTACGACAGAAAAAAGCAAGGAAAATCAAAGGGTTTGGCGACCCACAAAGGCTCTTGCCAAAGTTCCGCCGTCGATGTATTCAATGCTGCTGCCGACAGGCAGCCCAAAGGCTAAGCGGGAGATGGAAAGGGGAAGGGATCCAAGCTGGCTTTTGAGATAAAGGGCCGTTGTATCTCCTTCGAGCGTCGAGTCGAAAGCAATGATCACTTCCTTAATTCCGAGCTTTGAGATGCGGGCGATGATCCGATCCGCGCGGAAAGCTGCGGCGTGTCTGCCGTCCAGCGGGGATAGAAGATGTTCCACGACATGGTACAAGCCGCGAAATGTCTTTGTCTCTTCCACGGCATAGGCATCTCGTGGAGATGCGATGATGCAAAGAGAGTCAGAGCTTCGCGTGGCAAGGTCGCAAAATCTGCAATTTCCAAGATGGGTTAAGCAGCCGCACTCATTGCACGGAGGGATCTTCGCTTGAATGGTTTTCAGAGATTCGCTGAAATCTGTAAGCGCAGTCGGAGACCAGCTCAGGAGTTCGAAGGCAAATCTCTCGGCTGTACGCGTTCCCACGCCAGGGAGTTTTTTCAGGTAGGCGATGAGGGTTAAAAGATCTTCGGGAAATTTGTGGTTCATCCTTGTCAGACTAGCAAAGAAGTGGATTTTTCGGGGATTGATTTTTGTGTATCATGGGGGGCTTGAGTTTTTGTTTGTAACAGGCCCATTTTTTTTCAGCGCAGAGGGAAGAATTGAGGTCGCCGCAGAGTGCGCTGAGGTGAGGGAAGCCCTCACACTTCTGGATTAGAAGTGAATTTTTCAAAATTTTTTATCACTCTCTTTTGGGAGCGCGAGGGCTTCCCTCGCCT
>JAZKAZ010000140.1:0-5544 GCA_040388845.1 Chlamydiota bacterium
GTTTAATTTTGAACGCTTTTCTTCCTGCACGAATGTAGTAGGCTCGGTTAGCGAAGGAGATGTGGGAGATGTTGGCAGCGGAAGATTAGAACTATGATTACAGATAATAGAGTCTGAATTTGCTCTTGGGCCGTAAGCATTCAGTTCCGGGTCTGAATCTGCTCGGGTGCGTCCATTCGGGATAGGGGCATCAGGATCAAAGTCATTTACATTTAATTTAGAAACTTGTCTGTTCGTTAAATTATTTGGTACTGCATTAGTCTGCTTGGGTCGATTGCCTGCAGATTGCGAAGCAACTGCACTCACAACTTTTTGAGACACTTGAGTTGCCGATGAATTGGATTTATTTGCAGAGGCTTCTTTAGCTTTGATAAGCGTTTCTGCTTTTTTTCGAAAACTAAAGCCTAATGGATCTGGTGAGAACATAATTATATCTCCGTTATTATCTTTTAATATTAATTGTTTTTTATTCACTCTATTTTACATCTAACTCATTAATTAATCAAGAATAAACGCAATTAAACTAAAAATGTGTATAATTAAAAATATAAACAAACAGATATAGTATAATTAATATTTGAATATGGCAAATAATTACTTGCAGTTGATTAAATAATGCGCCTGTATTATAATTATAAATAATTAATTTTAATATGTGATAATACCCTTAATAACCAACCCTTGGAGTTTTCCATGGATTATAATAAAAAAATCGCAGGCCTAGAAAGCTTAGTAGATCACCTTAAAACCGAGCTTTCCTATCTCAATAAAATTCTTGTCAAATGTGGGTTCCCAGAAGGGATCGAAACGCTGAAAATGACAGTTGCGGAGCTGCTCAGCGAAACAGAAGTCCAAAAAGAACGAGCCTAAAAAAAACCCTATGCGGGAAGATCTCTTCCCTCATAGGGTTCATTTTATATCTATAAAAGTAAAAAATTAACTATATACCTCTTTTTTCAGGCCATATTGGGGTCTTGTAATTTTTTCGCAGTCCCTTTAAAATCGGGCATGTTGAACATGACCCCAAGATTTATGGCTAAAATTATTTTTGAAGATACGAAGGAAGAAGCTGAGCTCCCAGATGGCTCCCCCATCGCAGAGGCCTGCGAAATGGCGGGAATCCCCTTTGCTTGTACAGAAGGGGTCTGCGGCACTTGCGTCATTGAAGTGACTGAGGGGATGGAAAACCTGTCTGATTTCAATCAGGCTGAAGCCGATTTTCTCGGCGAACTCGACAAAGAAAGACTTGCCTGCCAATGCCAGATCAAGGGCGGCTGTGTAAAGATAAAATTTTAAATTGGATCCCATGGAACAGAAAATCATCCGTACAATGACTATCGAGGAAATTTTTAAGAAATTTCCCTCTAAGAGCCAAGTGCTCGCTCAAGCTATGACCAATGCCGGTCTCCACTGCGTCGGCTGCAGCGCTGCCACCTGGGAAACCGTTGAGGCAGGCATGTACAGCCACGGGATGTCCGATGAAGAGATTGACGGGCTCCTAAAGCATTTAAATGGCATTCTGAACGAGGAACAAGACCTCTCGACGATCACGATCACCGAGCGGGCTGCTAAAAAATATTTGAATATCCTCGCAGAAGAGGGAAAAGCGGGTTGGGGCATCCGATTCGGAGAAAGGGCTGCCGGCTGCAGCGGATTTGAATATTTCCTTGACTACTCAGAAAAGGCAAAGCCGGGCGACCTCGTCCTGGAATCTCAAGGGATCCCGATCCACCTCCATCAAAAGTCGGTCGATCGCTTGATGGGTTCCGTCATCGATTACGTCGACGGCCTGCAAGGCGCTGGCTTTAAGATCACAAACCCGAATGTGAAGGCTGCCTGCGGCTGCGGCAACTCCCACGGTTATTGATTCCCAATTCCCTTTTGGGCCCACTTCCAAAAGGGAATGCATTGGATGCGAATACCGCCCTCGTTGATTTCTTCCTCGTGGTCCTCTGTGATAATCGTCCCCTCTTTTAAACTAAATTCTCTACACATTTCATAGAGCGCCGCCAGTTCACGCTCTCGCGTCTGCCCACGGTCCATTTCCACGCATGCCTGAAAGAGGATCAGATCGCCCAGAGGGGTTGTCACCACAAAATCGACCTCTTTTTTCGTTTTAGTCTTGTAGTAACAAATGTTGCTATACGATCTTCTTAAATGCATAAAAACGCCATTCTCTAAGCGAGAAGACCTTTCAAAGTCCCTTTTCACAGAATAAGCTGTGATTACGCCGGAATCTACAGAATAGACTTTTTTCGGGTTCACCTGCCGCACTCTTTCTGACAGACTAAAAAATGGGACCGAGAGGACAGCATAAGCGTCTTCAAAATATTGCAAATATTCGAATAGACTATTTTTCCCAATTGCGAGACCCTGCGATTTAAGGGTATGATAAACTTTTGTCACACTTAAAGGGGCTGCCAGCTGGCGTAAAATTTGCACAAGAAACTTTTGTAGAATATCGGCGCCTCCAATTGCATGCCGTTTTACAATATCGCGTAAAACAACCGCATCCATGTACCCCTGAATCAATGGGACATGAAGTTCTTTCGGCTCTGTTACAGCTTCGGGGAATCCTCCATAAACTAGATATTCAGCAGCTAACCCTCTGATCTGTGCGTCTATCTTGGGACTTCTCGCCGTAGAAGGACCGATCCCTTTCGATTCGAGAAACTCGAAAAAACTGTAGGGAAAGACCTCTTGGGGCCACGCTCTTCCGCCGAGGGTGGTGCCCAGTTCTTTACTCAACATCTCCGCAGATGAGCCCGTCACGCAGATTTGCATCGTTTCTGTATCGATCAGACGACGGATAAATTTTTCCCAGCCAGGCACTACATGGATTTCGTCAAAACAAAAGAATAAGTCCTTGCGATTCACATATTGGGGGTAAAGCTCGAAGTAAACATCTAAAAGAGATTGAAAGTCCCCGATCTCAAAACCGGAGAGCCGGTCATCCTCAAAATTGATATATAGATTCGTTTCTTTAGGGAGTCCTAAAGTTTGTCTGCGGCGGATCTCTTGGTAAACCACCCAAGTTTTGCCAGAGCGGCGCATTCCCATGAGCACCCAGGCCTTTCTTACATCGGGATGGTGTTTCGGCGGATGAATCGCCCGAAAAACGGGATTTGGAAGATCTCTTTCCCGAAATTCAATCAAAATGGCCCGGAGTCTTTGCTTCATATTGTCTTTCATACAAAGCCAATTTTATCATATTTTGTCTTTCTCATAAAGACAATTCAACTAAGTCGCTAAAAAATAACGAGTTACGATGTAATGTTATAATGTTTGATAGGCTCCGTCATCGATTACGTCGACGGCCCGCGGCTGCGGCAACTCCCACGGCTAGGGAATGTAATGAATTTGTCCATACAGCTACAACGATTCCTTGCAATGAGCAATCAGAGGGAAGTGGTGAGGATTCTTCAATATAGAGACATTCAGGTCTACATCTAGTTCAGGCCAATATAAATGTTCTTTATGATGGAGTTCTACGTTATAAATGTTATTCACTGTGGCCTTTTTGAAAAAAGGATGATCCTTATAGGATAAAAAAAACTCTTCATCGTAAAGACATAACCAAAGCCCAAATTGGGTGATTGTGATCTCAATGGGAAAAATGTTTTTCCCAAGCGCTGCTGATTTCTTCGACATGTTCCTCCACCAATAATTGCACTTCTTTAAGCTGCCGTTTAGATAATCCATGGTATGTTGCCAAGGCAATAATGGGCTCTATCCAAAACTTTGCCTCCCCTGTCGGACATGAAACATGAACATGTTTCCTAGGCTCCTCGCGAGAGAAAAAGAAAAAGCGATAAGAACCTGCTTTAAAAACCGTTGGACTCATGAGACATCTCTTTGATATGGCCGTTATATTAATACGATATCAGATCTGGGAATTACAAATGAATCGGCGCTTTAAAAGGCGAGAGTGCCAAGAGCGCTGCAACCTTCCCTTTCTCTAAAAATCAATTGATAAAATTCAGTCCACTCACTACACTCCCCCGAAAAAAAATTTGAGAACTGCTGTTTAAGCGTCAAAAGACGCCGTTAAACTTGAGTTCTTATCTTAGATCAACTGGAGAGAAATAATGAGCGGAACAGTCTGTATAGTGGGAAACTGTTATAAAATTCCATGGGAAAGTGAGGGGAGTCGGTTGCGAGATCTCGTCGATAGATATAAAATTGAAAGATTTTCGCTCGAGAAAGTTCAACACGTAGCTATAGCGATAATGGGAGTAGGATTCGGAATAGGCAATTCAACTATATTTTGGGGCGTTTGTTGTTTTTTAGGAGGAGCGATGGGTGGTATTCTCGGTAGGAGTTATTATGCAGACAGCGCAAGCAAAACAGCCAATTTGATAAAAAATGCAGTGAAAGACATCCAGTCAATCAATGCGGGTGAGCACGATGAAATTACTTATATCGAATGGTTCGACAAGTGCCCTAAGGGGATGTAATATTATAAATGAATCGGCGCTTTGAATAGCGAGAGCGCAGCTTCCTTGAGCGCCTCGCTTAAAGTTGGATGGGCATGGCAGGTGTCTCCCAGCTCATTTGCGGTCATCCGCATCTTCATGGCAACAACTGCCTCCCCGATCATTTCAGAGGCTTTTGCTCCTAAAATATGGACGCCGAGGATGCGTTTGGAGGCGTCCTCTGCCAAAATTTTCACAAACCCCTCTTCCTCGCCTGTGCAGCGGGCGCGCGAGTTGGCTTTGAAAGGAAATTGGGCGGCTTTGTAGACAATGCCGCGAGTTTTAAGCTCCTCTTCGGTAAACCCGACTGACGCAGCCTCCGGATAGGTGTAGGCGACACTTGGGATTGTGATGTAATCGAGTGTGGGAATGTGTCCTGCAATCAATTCGGCAACTGCAACCCCCTCTTCTGATGCCTTGTGGGCCAGCATCGGCCCTTCCACCAAATCGCCAATGGCATAGATGTGGGAATGGTTTGTCCGAAAAGATCGGTCGATCTGAACAAATCCTTTTGGGTCTTTTTGGATTCCGACACTCTCTAATCCAAGTCCTTCGCTATACGGTTTTCTCCCGATTGCCACCAATACAGCATCGCCTTCCATTTGGCTCTCTCCGTTGGGTCCTTGGACCGTCAGGACAACTCCTTTGGAAAGATCTCCGCGGATCACTTTATGCGACAGATGAAAGGTCATTCCTTGGGCGGTGAGACTCTTTTGAAGCCCCTTGGCAAGCGTCCCATCGAATCCGGGGCAGATCCGGTCCAGAAATTCAATGAAGACGACCTCCGAGCCAAGCCTGCTGTAAACAGAGCCCAGTTCAACGCCGATGACGCCTGCGCCTATGACGAGGAGCTTTTTGGGGATTTTTGTCAGCTCCAAGGCCCCGGTAGAAGAGAGGACTTTTTTTTCATCAAAGGGAAGAAAGGGAAGGGCAATCGGGGCAGATCCTGTGGCCAAGATGATTGCGTTTGCCTCGTAGCTTTTGCCTCCCGCCTCCACTAGATGGGGTCCTTTCAATGTGCCAGTCCCCTCGATCCAGTCGATTTTATTTTTTTTAAACAGCCCTTCAA
>JAZKAZ010000140.1:5554-7122 GCA_040388845.1 Chlamydiota bacterium
AATTCCCTTCGTAAATCCAGAGACGATCTTTTCTTTGCGGCGCATCATCTGGGCAAAGTCGCAACGGAGCTCCTTCAGAAGAACCCCGTTTTCCTCTGCGTGGTTTTTCGCCCCTGCATAAAATTCAGACGAATGAAGGAGCGCTTTGGAGGGAATGCAGCCAATATTGAGGCACGTTCCGCCGAGCGTTTTGTTTTTCTCGATGCACGCGACTCTTAAACCCAACTGCGCTGCCCGGATGGCAGCTACGTAGCCTCCAGGTCCTGATCCAATCACAATGACATCGTATTTCATAGGTTCAACAACAGTCGGGTGGGCTCTTCTAGGTTTTTCTTAATGTGCATCAAAAAGGAGACAGAATCTTTTCCGTCAACCACTCGGTGATCGTAGCTTAAGGCAAGATACATCATGGGGCGGATCACGACTTTATCATCCACTGCGATGGGACGTTTGACGATATTGTGCATGCCTAAAATGGCGCTTTGCGGCGGATTTAAGATCGGGGTGGAATTTAAAGAGCCATAAAGACCTGCATTGGTGATCGTAAAGGTCCCTCCTTGTAAATCATCGATCGAGATGGTGCCTGTTCTTGCTTTCTCTGCGTAGGTTTTAAGAGCTTTTTCAAATTCTGCATAGGAAAGTTGATCTACATTTCGAATGACAGGAACCATCACTCCTTTGTCTGTGCCAACTGCAATTCCAATGTCGTAATAGTGATGGTAGATGATTTCATCGCCATCGATACTCGCATTGAGATCGGGAAATTCTTGAAGCGCTGCCACACAAGCCTTTGCAAAAAAGCTCATGAATCCAAGCCTTACGCCATGCCGTTTTTGAAATCCTTCCTGCTCTTTTTCCCGCACTTGGATGATTGCGCTCATATCGGCCTCATTAAAGGTCGTGAGCATCGCCGTCTGGTTTTTAACCTGAACGAGACGCTCTGCGATCGTGCGGCGCAGTTTGCTCATTTTTTTGCGCGTTTCGCGAGAAGATGAGGGCTTTGTTGGCGGCAGATCTTGCGGTGGCGCCTTTGGCGCTTGGGGAGCTCTAGCCATCTCGCTAAGAAAATCTTCTGTGTTTTTTCGGACAGGAACATCCAATTTGGGAGAAGGGGTGATCTTTTGCGGAGGCGCTGTTTTTTCCACAGGAGCAGCTTTTGGTTTTTCCACAGAATCTGCCGCCACGCCTGACGGATCCAGTTTGCCGATCACTTGACCCACCTTCACAGTATCGCCTGGCGCCACATTCAGCGTAAGCTTGCCTGCTGCCGGGGCGTAGAGCACTTGATTTACTTTTTCGGTTTCAAGCTCAAGGATCTCTTCATCTGCTTTGACAAGGGAGCCCGAGGGTTTTAAAATCGAGCCGATTGTGGCCTCGACGACCGACTCGCCCATGCTTGGAATTTTTA
This sequence comes from Chlamydiota bacterium, assembly GCA_040388845.1. Taxonomy (GTDB): domain Bacteria; phylum Chlamydiota; class Chlamydiia; order Chlamydiales; family SM23-39; genus JAZKAZ01. Next base: position 6,963 of record JAZKAZ010000140.1, read on the forward strand.
TTTCCATGATCACTCCTCTTAAGAAAGAGCTGTTGCAAGCAGCGCTTCTTGCTCTTGTTTATGTTTGCGGTGAGAGCCTGTCGCAGTAGTTGGGCTGGCAGGGCGTCCCGCGTAAATCAATCTGGCCCCTTTGGGTAAATAGAGAAGCAGATAGGGGCCT
>JAZKAZ010000140.1:7132-8017 GCA_040388845.1 Chlamydiota bacterium
GCCCATATTTTCAGGCTCTTCTTGAACCCAAAAACATTCGGTAAGGCCTTTGTATTTGACCATGATTTTCTGCAGTTTTTCAATGTGGAGCGGATAGAGCTGCTCGATCCGAACCAATGCAGTATCCGTTTTTCCTCTTTTTGTTCGCTCGGCTGCCAAATCATAAAAGACTTTTCCGGAACAAAAAATGAGCCGTTTGCAACTGGCAGGCGGCGTAGGATCGTCTAAAATTTCTTCAAAGCATCCCTTTGTAAGTTCCGCGAACTTGCTTGTGCATACAGGAGCGCGGAGCAGGCTTTTTGGCGTGAAGACCACCAGCGGTTTTTTTATTTTCCTGCGCGCTTGTCTTTGCAAGAGATGGAAATATTGGGCGGGCGTGGAGGCGTTGACTACCTGGATATTAAACCTTGCTGCAAGCTGCAAAAAACGCTCCAAACGGGCAGAGGAATGTTCGGGCCCCGCCCCTTCATAGGCATGAGGAAGCAGCAGCGTGAGAGATGACGGATAATTCCATTTATGCTCTGCGCTAACGATGTATTGGTCGATGATGATTTGGGCGCCATTGTCAAAATCGCCATATTGCGCCTCCCAAAGAACGAAGGCTTCAGGATTGCCCCACGTGTAGCCGTATTCAAAACCGAGCCCGCCGAATTCAGTCAACGGGGAATTCACAACATCGATGCGCCCCTGGCCCTGTTTTAAATTCTTGAGAGGAGAATAAGGCAATCCCGTCTCAGTATCGATCCAAATCATGTGACGCTGGCTAAATGTTCCTCTTTGGGAATCTTGCCCGGCAAACCGGATGGACTGCCCTGTCCAGAGAAGCGATCCAATCGAAAGGCATTCTGCGGTAGACCAATCAAGGCCCCCTTCTATGACAGCTCT
>JAZKAZ010000141.1:0-2085 GCA_040388845.1 Chlamydiota bacterium
TCTTCCCCTTTTTTCTCCCCCTGGGCAGTCACAAGCGCTTTTTTCAGAGCTTCTTTAAATTGGAGATCGAGAGCCTCTGCCATTTTTTGCTCGAAACCACCTGCCTTTAAAAGCGCCTCTAGATAAAGGTCCCGAATGGGTTTTTTGGCGCGGATGATTTTGTACTGCAGCGGTTGGGTAAACGACGGTTCATCCCCTTCGTTATGGCCATATTTTCTGTAACAGAGCAGATCGATAAACACATCGCAGTGAAATTGCTGTCTGATCTCGAGGGCCAATTTGGCTGCAAATAAACAGCTCTCCGGATCTTCTGCATTGACATGAAAAACAGGCGCGCTGAATGTTTTTGCAATATCTGTGCAGTAACGGGTCGATCTCCCCTCTTTGGGCAAGGTGGTGTAGCCAATCTGATTATTCACAACGAGATGAAGCGTCCCTCCAATGGAATAATCAGGGAGATTCATGAGCTGGAGCGACTCGTAAACGACGCCTTGACCCGCAATCGATGCATCTCCATGGATGAGAAGCGCTCCAATTTGAGTTTTTTTTGCATCCCCTTTCAGGATCTGCTGGGCAAACGTTTGTCCGAGGACTACCGGATCTACGGATTCCAGGTGAGACGGATTTGCAACGAGTTCAAGACGCACCTTTTTTCCTGAGCGGGTAAGGGCCTGGCCAGAAAATCCCATGTGGTATCTCACATCGTCATTTCCGCCAAAAGAAAGGCTCGTATCATCTTCAAACTCCTGGAAAATCGTGGAGTAGGGTTTATTTAGAATGTTTGCGAGCACATTGAGCCTGCCTCGGTGAGCCATGCCGATCAACAGAGCCTCGAGTCCAAAATTTGCTCCCTGATCGATGATTTCTGCGATGATTGGAATCATCGTCTCCGCCCCTTCTAAAGAAAAGCGGGTCTGACCTACATATTTCGTATGCATGAACGTCTCGAAGACCTCAGATTTATTGAGGGAATCAAGAAGCAGTTGTTTTTCTTCCGCACTGGGCTCGATCTGTAAAGTGGGCTCAAGGCGCTTTTGCATCCACGCTTCCAAATCGGGGCGTCCTAATCCCATGTACTCAAAGCCAATCCGCGAGCTGTAGATATCTGCTAAAGCTGCGATGATTTCTCTCAATGGGGCTTCTTTTTTCTGGCAAAAGCCAAATGTGGGAAAAGGCAAATCCAGTTCCGACTCCAAAAATCCCAGCTGGTCTAATTGCAATTCAGGGGCTTTTCTGTCCTCTTTTTCCAGCGGATTGAAGCGGGCAAGAAGATGCCCATAGTTTCGGTAAGCCCAAACGAGATGGAGAGTCCGGCAAGAGGGATCATTCTTAGTGCCTTGAGGCTGATAGAGATACGCCCCAAAATCGATCCCTTCAAAAAAATGGCGCCATGAAATATCAACGCTTTCCTTATCTACGAGGTAGCGCTGATACAGCTCATCGATGAGCCGGACATTTGCAAATTGAGCGTGGTCTGGAAATTCGGGCATATCCCCTCCCTCTTATTTCCATATCACAAATGTTGAAAAAACTTGATCAAAATTCGGTTTTAGAGTAAAAAACTGACTCCGACCCACTTTTTACAGTGCGAATTCCAACGGATTGTAAAAATATTATTTACATAATATCCGGCTGTAATATAGGAAAAGGGGATCGGATGGGGTTTTGTCTTTTTAGTTCCGCAAAGCTCCCTTTAGAACCATGTGTTGTATTTGGTAGAGGACAATGAATATCAAAAGTGAAAGATTAAAGAAACTAGAAACAGAGCTCGAAGATCTCGAGCAGTGGATGAATTTGGGGCTCGTGCCTAAAAAAGATGTCGACAAGCACCGAGAAGAAATCCGCTCGCTTAAAACAAAAATCGATGAAGAGAAAGAACGTCTCCGCTTCATGAAAGAAAGCGGCGAGCTCGAAGAATATGTAACTCCGAAACGCTCCGCTGCGCGGCAAGCTTATGCCGAACCTCACACGCTCCCCGATATGGAAATGGGAGAAAACATGACGGATGCCGGTCTCGATATGGAAACTGAGGCCTACGACATGGAAACGATCACTGAGGAAGAAACAGAGGGCGGGGGGGGAACG
>JAZKAZ010000141.1:2095-13546 GCA_040388845.1 Chlamydiota bacterium
ACGGAAGAAGAGGTCGCGGCTGCAGAAGAAGAGGATGATGAAGATCCTTTCTCCGATCGCAATCGTTGGAAGCGGGGCATCCTTGAAGATCCCGACGTAGACAATTGGTGATCTGCTCAAATGAAGCGGTCTCTCTTTATTTTCACATCCCGTTTTGTACAAAAAAGTGCCCCTATTGCCACTTTTATGTAATTCCCAATCATTTGCCCCACCGCAGCTTGCTTGAAAGCGGATTATCTGTTGAGTGGACAATGCAACTCCCTCTTTTGAAGGAAAAAGAGATCGTCTCGATCTACTTTGGAGGAGGGACTCCTACTCTTTTTGCACCTGATGGGATTTGTGGCATTTTAAAGAGAATCAGAGAAAGTGGATGTGTGATTCGGGAAGATTGTGAAATCACAATCGAGGCAAATCCAGAAGAGACGACTCTAGAGCTTTTATTAGACCTTCGCTCCCTCGGGATCAATCGATTGAGCCTCGGCGTCCAATCGCTGGACGACCGATCGCTTCTGACCCTTGAGCGGATCCATACTGCGGAAAAAGCAAAGAGCGCAATTTTAAATGCAAAAAAGGCAGGTTTTGCCAATATATCGATCGATTTGATGTATGATCTGCCAGACCAAACAGAGGAAAGCTGGCGCCATACGCTGGATCAGCTTGGATCCCTACCGATTCAACATCTCTCTCTTTACAACCTCACAATTGAGCCGCACACTCCTTTTTTTAAAAGAAAATTGCAACTCCCCTGCAATGAAAAAAGTTTGCAATTTCTAACGAGAGCTCTTGAAAAACTGGAAGAAATCGGGTTGGAGCGCTATGAGATATCTGCCTTTGCAAAGAAGGGCTATGAGTCGCGCCATAATTTAGGTTACTGGACGGGGCGCCCCTTTCTTGGATTTGGCCCTTCTGCCTTCAGTTATTGGGAAGGAGAGCGATTTCGGAATATCGCCAATCTCCACCGCTATACCCGCAAGTTGCAAGAAGAGGCGTCTCCCGTTGACTTCCGAGAACGGCTCCCCTTTCCCAACAATCTTAAAGAGCTCTTGGCGGTTCGGCTTCGCATCTTGAAGGGGACAAGCTTGAAAGACTTTGGACAGATCCCGGCAGATGTTTTAGCCGGAATCGAAAGGCTCAAAAAAGAAGGCCTGCTCAAACAAACAGGCCTGGTTCTACAGCTCACAGATCTTGGGACGCTCTTCTACGACACTGTCGCAAGCGAACTCATTTAAACTGAGGAAACTTGGCTTTCAGCACATTGTTCTAAACGCCAATCATTTATTTACCACAGAGAGCACAGAGAACTAGAGAGAAAAAGTAAAAAATTGAGCCTTTTGCGCCTCTGTGAGCTTTGTGCTCTCTGTGCTAAAATCTGATAATGAGCATGTTAGAAAAAATTGAATTACGCAATAATTCCTAATTTGCGACTTCCAACACTTTCACATGAAACCTAAGCGATCTGCCAGCGAGCGGATGATTTTCTGATCCTTAATCGCATGGACGCGGATCGGATAAATACCGCCTGAGGGATCTTGCACGCCAAGGACTGCGCCCACATAACGGAAAGAGGCAGGGACAGTTTCCAGGTCCACTTCTTTATATGCATCGGGAACAACTTGTCCATAGGCTTCTTCCGGTTTTAAAAGAACCTGTTTTGTATCGCCTACTTTAAGTCCTGTGAGTGCGAGTTCTAAAGCGGGGAAAACTTGATTCGATCCTAGAACAAAAACTAACGGATCTTCACCGACGTTGCTATCGATCTCCGTTCCATCGTCGAGAAAAACCGTGTATTCGAGAGAAACTTTTTTGCCACTCTTGATCATGCAGATCTCCAGGTTTTCTGCGTTTTTATACTGTGCGCCGTATGTGCCTTCTTATTGAGTATTGTTTAATCGGAGTCAAGAATTTTATTTTTCTATCAAACTCTTTTAGACAAAGGCTCGAGGACGACCGAGAGTACCAGAAAAAAAGATTAAATAGATCCAAGTCTTTGGGGCGAGCAGCAAAAACTCAATTACCCCCTTGCAATCAAAAAAACAGCGGGCTCCTTTTCCAAAGGAAATGAAGCGGCATTCCACAACCCAACTGTTTGGGAGACCACTCTTTGATTCGGGCTCGTTAAATTGACAGCAACACAAAGGCGCGTAGAGGGCTGCAGCACCCGCTTCAAAAGCTCCAGCATCTTGGCTGATCGGTAAGGAGCCTCGATCCAAATTTGCGTCTCTAAATGAGCCCGTTTTTCCAGCTCTCTCACCTGTTTTTCCAATTCGGGGATCTCTCTTGGCAAATACCCCTGAAAGGCAAAGCGCTGGCCCGAAAATCCAGAGAGCTGCAAGGCCATTAAAATCGAGGAGGGACCGGCCAATGTCTCCACTGGAATTTTTAATACGTTGGCGCGCCAAACAACATCTGCTCCAGGATCTGCGATGCAAGGGAGTCCTGCATCCGAAATCAGGCCCCAAATCTCCCCTTTTGTCAAAGGAACTAGACACTCTTCGATTTCTTTTTCGGTCGAATGTTCGTTCAGAGATCGGAGCGGCATTTTTGCCATTTCATCATGAGTAAGAAATCTACGCAAATACCTGCGGGCTGCCTTGTCGCTCTCCGCAATCAACCCTTGAATGGTGTGAACAGCAAGGCCCACGCCTGCCGGTAAAAAAAGTTCGACCTCAAGAGTTTCATCAAGAAGATTTGGCAAAAGAATGAGTTTTCCGGAGATCACTTTAAACCTTCATTTTAGCGCAGAAAAGATCGAAAAGCGCGCCGTACTGCGAAGAGGAGCTTCGGGAGAGGAGTTCAATATCAAAAAGGATCTCAAGTCCTTTGCGAAAATAGGCGGCGCCAAACTTGGCTGCTTGAGAACTTCGCTTTTCGAGGGTTTTCTGGAAAATTTTAGGCAGATATTGACCCCACTGATCTGCAGGGACTCTCTCTTGCATGAGCGATGCAATCGCAAGGCCGGTTCGGAGTTGACCTCGCAAAGCGGAAATCAACGGGGTAAAACTTGCAGCATCAATTGCGGTGGGATCCCCCTTTGCCCCATCCCCCCAGACAACTTCCTCGGCAAGCTGCCAAAGGGTCGAAGCTCTGCCTCCCCCCGCAATCGCAAGCACATCTTCTCTTGAAATAACGGGTCTTTCCCCAACAAAACAGATGAGTTTATCCACTTCGCTTTCAAGAATGGCTGAATCTTTTTCCAGTCTCTCAAAAAGCTCTTGAACCACATCAGGCCCCAGTTTCTTGCCTGCATTCCTCGCCTTATCTACCAACTGCTCTGCCAATCTTTTTTCTTTGTCCCAAGGTTTTTCATCGGTCAGATCGAGAACAACACCCGCCTTTTCCACAATGCCGCTCAAATGAGACACTTTCCCCCGAGCGCCAATCAGCAGGTAGCCCGAGAGATTTCCCTGTGCTAAAAAATCTGCAAGGGTCTGGAGCTCTTTTTTACTCAGCTTCTCCACTTCATCGAAAACAACGACTTGCTCCCCTCCGAGGAGCGGAAGCGTCGAAAGCGCATCAAATACATCCCGAAGAGAAACGTCCACTCCAGTAAAACGGGCAACTAAAGAATCGGAGTTCTGCAGAATTTTCAGAATTTCATCGAATCTCTTGCCCCGCTCATAATCATCGGAGATCGCAATCAAATAAACAGGAGAGAGCCGAGGCGCGCTCGAACTTAAATGCTTCTGGAAGGATTTGACATTCTGATAGCGCATCTCTTAAAGGCCCCAAACGAAATCGATTTCCAACTGAATATCCGGATGCAGGCTGTGATGCACAGGACACTCCAACCCCGCTTTTTCCAATTTCTCCCTTACCTGCGCATCAGGGCTCAAAGCACTCCGGATCCGGACAATCAATTTAGCCACTCTCCGACACGGATGCGTCCCCATCTCCTTCTCCACTTCAGCAGTCGCCCCCTTCAAATCAACACCCAATTTACGGGCAGCAATCCCCATAATCGTCAATATGCAGCTCCCAAGACTTGCCGCAAAAAGGTCAGTCGGCGAAAAAGCCTCTCCCTTCCCGTGATTATCCTTGGGCGCATCCGTTTGAATTTGCGCGCCCGATTCATGGGTACACTGCGTCCGTAAATCCCCTAAATACCGAATTTTTATTTGAGTCATCGATCCTCTTATGACAGCCTGACACAGGGCTTCGCCCCGGACCCCACCAAAGGACTGACGTCCTCTGGACTCCTTTTTTTTAAATAATACAGGAATCCAAAGGACTTTAGTCCTTTGGTGGGGTCCGGGGCAAAGCCCTGGCTTTTTCTCACCCATTAAACCTGAGAAGTATTTGCAAAATCAAGAAATGATTGCATTTTAAGAAAGCTGCTTAGACAATGTCTGACCAATTCAATCATTAGGAGATAATATGGGTATTGCCCTTGAAACAGCAAGAATGGCGCGTAATGCAGTACTTTCTCCCTCAGAAAAAGAATCTCGCAAGTTCATGAGTTCTTTGTTAAATATAACTAAAACTGCCGCTGCCGTTGCAATGGCCGTTGTTTTGTTGTTTATCGTTCTCTTTCCGTCTATTTTTACCTTTATTCTTCTTTTACCTGTGGGTTTTGTCGCATACGAAATTTTTACTGTTTCAAAAAATTTCAACGAGATCCTCGACAATCCATTCGTTGAAGCAAAAGTTCGTATTTCTGAACAAGCTTTGATTGATAAACTGAGCGATCAAACATTCTTTACAAAAACCATTTTAACAAACTTCCCCCCCGCAAAAAAAATAATTGCCCTCGGGTTCTGATACAGGAATGAACCCTTGACAGGGCCTATAGCTCCACGGTATCCTGGACCCATGGCTCTTTTTAAGAAAAAAGCATCTTCCCCTGCGCCGAAGGAATCCCTCAAAAAGCCGTTCCATGGATCGCTCGAAGAGATTGTGCATGAGCGTGTTTTGACCGCCGAGGGGTGGCGAAGAAAGATCTTAAGTCAATCTGGCAGAAAAGCTAAATAGGGGCGAGGCTTTTTTCGATCGCCGGCACCCGTGGCTTTTCCTGAGCGATGATTTCCTGCGCAAGTTTTCTGTAATCGGCTGATCCATTGCAATTTGAATCGTAGAGCGTAATTGGTTTTAGGTGCAGCGGCGCTTCGGCCAAGCGGATATTTTCTCGGATCACAGACGTGCAAACCTTTCCCTCAAAACGGTCCCGGAGTTGCCCCAAAACCTCTTGGGAGTGTTTGGTTCGGTAATCGACCCGGCAGGCTAAGATTCCTGTGATTTCTAGGGTGGGGTTCAATCTTTGTTTGACGAGATTGATTGTCTTGAGAAGTTGCACGAGGCCGTGGAGCGCCATTACGTGCGCCTCAACGGGGACTAAAACCTCGTGAGCAAGCGTTAAGGCATTGAGCGAGAGGATTCCGAGGGTTGGCGGACAATCCATGAGGAGATAGTCCCAAGGCCTGCTTGGCAAGCTGGCAATTTTATTTTTTAGGATGCTCTCCGAGGCAACTTCATTGGCGAGCGCTTTTTCGACCCCTGCAAGGAGAGGCGAGGAGGGAATCATGTGGAGATACTCTATCTCGGTCTTTTCAATGACCTCTTCAATTTTCCCATCTCCGATCAATACTTCGTAAAGCCCTTTTCCCTTATCTTTAAACCCGTACCACAGGGATGCGGATGCCTGGGGGTCCAAATCGATCAACAAAACTTTTTTATTGGATTCCGCAAGAGTCGCTGCCAGATTCACTGCAGTCGTTGTCTTGCCTGATCCGCCCTTCTGATTGACAATGGCAATGGTACGCATAGAAAAACACCTCATTCCTACCACACATATAGACGTTTTTCCCCCGCTCATCAAGAAAAAACTATAATCCTCCCCCCTTTTTCCTTCCTGGTTACCCCGGTTTCTGCTATAACTTTGAGGTAAAAAAAAGGGAGTTTTATGATTGGGATTGACCTAAGAGGCAAAAAAGCTGTGATCGTCGGAATTGGCGACGACCAGGGTTTTGGATGGGCGATTGCAAAAGCGCTTGCGGAAGCAGGGGCGGAAATCATCATCTGCACATGGGCGCCAATCGTAAAAATCTTCAAAACTTCTTGGGAAATGGGAAAATTCGATGCATCGCGAAAATTAAGCACAGGGAAAATGCTCGAGTATTCGAAGCTTTACCCGATTGATGCCGTCTTTGACAAAATGGAAGACGTCCCTCAAGAGATCAAAGAAAATAAGCGCTACGCCGAACTTTCGGGCTACACCGTCTCCGATGTGGCCAAACAAATCGAGGCCGATTTCGGTCAGATCGATATTCTCGTACACAGCCTAGCAAATGCCCCCGAAGTGACCAAAAATCTCCTCGATACCTCACGCAAGGGTTATTTAGCCGCAATGAGCTCGTCTGCCTATTCATTGATCAGCCTCGTTTCTCACTTTGGGCCCTTCATGCCCGAAGGGGGCTCTATCCTGTCACTTACCTACATCGCATCAGAGCGAGTAGTCCCCGGCTACGGCGGCGGGATGAGTTCTGCAAAAGCTGCATTGGAAAGCGACACCCGAACTCTTGCTTGGGAGGCGGGACGCAAGTGGAAACTGCGAATCAACACAATTTCAGCAGGCGCTTGGCGGAGCCGCGCTGCCCGCGCAATCGGGATGATCGACGATATGATCTCGTACGCAAAAGCAAACGGCCCTCTGACCAAAGATCTCCATGCTGAAGAAGTGGGCGCAGCTGCTGCCTTTCTCCTCTCCCCTCTCGCATCGGCCATCACCGGCACCGTCCTTTTCGTCGATAACGGAATCCACGCAATGGGACTTGCTGTAGATAGCGCCTCTTTGCAAAGCAACCCAACTTATGCGTCGCAATCCAAACCAAACGCAACCTAAAGCAATTCATGGGGCAAGGGAAGAATTGGCCATATGTCTTTCTGTAAACAAGCAGTATGTGAGTTTTGTTTGTAACAAGCCCATTTTTTTTTCAGCGCAGAGGGAAGAATTGAGGTCGCCGCAGAGTGCGCTGAGGCGAGGGAAGCCCTCGCGCTCCCAAAAGAGAATAGTAAAAAATTTTAAAAAGATTCTCCTCTGATAAAATTTTGGGGAGCGTGAGGGCTTCCCTCACCTCAGCGTTCTCTGCGGCGATCTCAGTGCTTCCCTCTGCGCTGAAAAAAAATGGGCTTGTTACAAACAAAAACTCACACACCACCCCAATTCTTAAGTTTTGACGGGCGTTCGCTTTTCTACAAGATCGCCGAGCTTGGAGGTGGCAAAGACACAGCTTGCCGCGATCGTAAGGGCAACTCCCCCTGCAATTGGGACTGTGGCCAATACTCCTCCGCAAAATTGAATGAGCCCAAGACTAAAGAACGAGGCGCTTCCGCGGCCGATCCGGGCGCACATGCCATCGATGACAAGCTTGCCTTGCATTTTTTCAAGAGGTGGCAATAGGAGGAAAGAGAGCTCTTTCGACGTATCGAAGAGGGTATATTTCGCAGCTCGGACAAGACAAAAGAAAAGAGAGCCGATCAAAACAACGAGCTCAATTTGTGAGGAAAGCGATGAGTGCCAGAGGACAAAGAAAAAAGCCCCTTCGGTAACGAGCAAGCAGATGGGTGTGACGAGGGATGCCACAATCCAGCGGCACTTGCGAAGAATAAAGGGTGTGATGACAAGGGCACTTATTGCAGTGAGAAGTCCATTGCCTAAAGAGAGTTTTCCCATAAAATCACAGTAATCGCGCGGGTCTGGAAATTTCTGCTTCAGGACATCGAGAAAAATCACCTCGCCGAGCGCGTAGGCGATGTAATCGGCAATTGTGATCCAGGCCAGGAGCAATAAATACTTGGACTTGCAACAGATCCGAAAGCTTTCCCATACAGAGAGCCTTTCTTCTTCTTTTCTTTCCTCTTGCTTGATCTCTGGGCGCCCGCTTCCAAACAGTCTGCAAAGAAAAGAAAACATCCAAGCGGTGACACCGCTTAAAAGAGCCAGCATTCCCATCATTAAAATGAGGGAGAAACTCCATGATCTGCCCGAGAGTGCATCTGATGTGCAGAGCGAAATAATCGGGCTTGCCACGATCGTCCCGATACTTCCTCCCAGCATGAGCGGGGAATAGTATTTTTTAGCATTTTCTAAAGAGATGTATTGATTGACAAATCCCCAGAATAGGACTGTGAGAAGAGCGATTTTCCAGAGCTCTGCCATCACAAAGAAAAGCATGGAGACAAATTGAGGCAGAAGGGATGCCATGCTCTTGGAGACCCAAGGACAGGCCTGTAATACTTTGTTCAATTGAGGAAGAAGCGGATAGATGCCTATGGCAAAGAGGAGAAAAAAGAGGACAAAGACGGTTAGGGTAGTAAAAAAAACTTTACGAATCGAAAAACGGTTGAGCAGCCATGTGAGGCCGATTGTCATGAGTACGGCGCCCGGCATGGTTCCACAAAGCTCAAACCAAGGAATGGAGCCGGCGCCGCCTCCTAAATCTGCGACTGCAAGCGCATTTCGGGCGCTGCGCAAGATGGCATAATTGACATTGAGGAGCCCCACAATGCCAAACATCAGGAAGAAGAGGAGATTCGATTTACGGTCTTTAAAGAGAGCTATCGGCATACTAGGAGAGGATTTTAGCAGCTCCCACCTTATTTTCAAGGACTTGTTTTTTGGTGCGGGAATTTCTGTTGTATTTTTAGGCTCTTTCTATTAAAACTTTCCTTTTTTAAATTTCCTGGAGTTCTTAATGAGTCTCATCACGATTACAAAGCTTGCCTCAACAGATAGTTGTATTTCTTTCCAATATAATAATAAAAATGTCTCTATTCCCTACAAATCAATATCGGGGATTCATAAGCACATAATCAACAAGAAAAATTCAAATCCCATGTCTAGTTCTTCGTCGCTCTCTTCTATGACTTTAAAAGTAATCATCTGTTTTTTAAAAAATACCTCCGTTGTTAAGTGGCTTGATGGAAAACCATTAGAATCCTTCGAAACTGGTTTAAGTAAAAAAGAGTATTATTCTTTAATAAAAAAAACATCCAATGTCTCTTCCATAACAAATTCGAAAGGTTCAATTTCTATGGAACCCATTGCAGAACAGGTCGCGAAGAAACCCTTTGGAGCCTCTCTTTCAAAAACTCAAAAGATCGCAACTACCCATCTCTATTCTTTAATCATCTTAAGTCGCAAAGATCTCTCAAAAGCAATCGATGTAACTATTGACCTCAATATAGCCTATTCATTGCAGACAAAAAAATCATCCCGCTTACAAAGCTCCCAATCCCAATCGATACCCCATCCAATGGATTGCGCAAGCAAGTCGATTTCAGTCGACTCGGATGGGATTTCTTTTCAGGAAGAAAATAAAAAAACATTCATCTCCTACACAGAAGTAATAGCCGCTCGCAGTCTAAACTCTTTTACACCAACTATTCGCGATACAAGCTTCAACCCTTCTTTCCCGAATTTTTCAGATTTTGCCGATGCAAATTGTGTTATTTGCTGCTATTTAAAATGTCCTGATAAAACAACCCTCCCATCAAAGGAATTCACAAGCCCCTTGACTGAAAGCGATTGCCAATCTCTAGCAAAAAAATTAAATCAATTCTGCCAAGACAGTTCGGTTAAAATTTTTCCAGAGAACCCCGCTTCCTGGAATCAAGACAAAGGACTAGTTATTGTTAGGCAAACCTATTCTCTGCAAATTAAATACATTTCTGATCGTTCACTCAACAGGCTCGCCCCATTTTAAAGTTTCTGCAGTCGAGAGCCAACAATCTCAGCCCTTCCATCAGAAGGGAAGGCGATGCAAAAAAAATCAGGTCTAGACAAAGCGGTTCCAGTTTGCGAGAATTGGATTTGATATCTTGATTGAGTTGTTTTTATGATGATCGCTCTTTTTCCGAATGAACAGAAAAAACAATCGTTTGAATTGAGCGTTGAGATTCGGAAATTTCTAGAAAATCAAGGCGTCACTGTAGTTGCTGAAGATGAGATTGCCAAGAAGATTGGAGCGAAGGGCATTTCTCAGGTCGACTTGAATCAGATTCAGTTTTTGATTTCGATGGGGGGCGACGGGACGATTTTGCGCCTATGCCATCGCTATAGTCATCTGAATGCCGCGATTTTAGGAATCAATCTGGGGCATCTCGGCTTCATGGCTGATATCCCGGCCACAGATATCTACCCGAGTCTCTCAGATCTTTTGAACGGCGCTTACACAATCGACCATCGCCTAGTATTAGAGACGAGCGGCCCCGAAGACGCTCGCCTTCATGCCGTTAATGATATTGTCATCCACCGCGCTCAAAATTACAGCCTCATTGAGCTTGCAATCCACTTGGACGGAGTCTATGTAAACACATTCCTTGCCGACGGGATCATCATTGCAACGCCCAACGGCTCCACTGCCTATTCATTGGCAGCTGGCGGGCCTATCCTCAGCCCAATGCTTCAAGCTTTGGTGATCACTCCGATTTGCCCGCACACCATCTCCAATCGCCCCATTGTCCTGACATCCGATCATAAAATCGAGATCAAATACTTAAGCCAATACGATCCGATCGATATCCGAGCCGACGGACTCAATGCCTTTTCGTTGAAAAGCGGTGAGACTGTGATCGTCAAATGCTCCGAGCGAACATTTAAGCTCGTCAACCTACACCGGCACGAATATTTCTCTACCCTTCGCACGAAGCTCGGCTGGTCGGGCAAACTGCGCTAAGGAAGGGTAAGTGGAGATACCCTCATCGGGACCAAGGGTTTAGCTTTGGTAAGAACGGGAAGGCTTTGCGCAAGCATGTCTCTTGTTTTTACAGAGGCCTGCTTCAATATAAAATTCTCGGCTTTCAGCGACACATTTTCTAGACGCAGATTCTCTTTTGCATCCTCAAATTGATCGCACTTCTCTCCAAGGCGTTCGTTTATGGTATAGAGTTGATCCCAATCTTCATTTAAAATTTCATTATCTAAGCTCAGGCTAGTATTCTCTTTACCAAGTCGAGCATTCTCTGCAAAAAGAGTTCCATTTTGCTCAATTATTTTCTCTAATTGCCCTATTTTTCTGACTGCGGCCCTGAGCGCTCTCTGTAATTTGCTATAGTCCGTTATTAATTGACTGTGACTCATATGATGATGCGGTTTCGCAATTTTGCCCATAAGATAACTCCTGTGAATAAGTAGATGGTTCATTTGAATTGGAATCGTCCGGCAAGTAATTGCCCGGGAAACTAGAATTATCATATGAATAAAAAGATGGCGAATAAGCAACCGGCCCTAATTCCATATTTTGAAGACGGCCTGCTAAATCTGCTACTTGTTGGGAAAGTCTTGCATTATCTTCATTTCTCGATTGAGCAAGCCTGAAATTACACATTTCCAGCGCAGCGATTTTGCTCTTAGCCTCGTTGAACACGCGCTTGAGTTTCTTTATTCTCTCCTCAAGGGCTTTAATTTGCTTCCATTGCGCCTGCACGGTCCCCTGAGCCGTGCTGATTTCTTCGAGG